>JBAZRQ010000442.1:0-3175 GCA_041662925.1 Nocardioides sp.
CGCCCTCAAAGCGGGTCATGCCGGGAGTCTCGCAGAGAGATTCCATCACCGGGGCCTAGCGGCTGCGGACCGCATTCAATTCGGCACGACCGCAGGGCGGCATAGCTCGGATGGGTCGGTGGGAGACTGTCGTCATGGTGGAGCGGCGCGACTACGGCGACTACGGCTACGCCATGACGAGGCTGTTCGCCGAGGTTGACCCATGGGGCTACATCAGGGACTACGCCGCTCCGGACGATGAGTACGACGAACACATCAGCGCACTGTTGAGGTGGCGGAAGCCGGTGGCGGCCGAACAGGTGGTTGCGGTGCTCGGTCAGGTGGAGCCAGACAAGGTGACGCAACTCGTGGATGGCATCGCCCGCATACGACACGAGTACGGCTACGAGGTCAACGAAGGCGCGTAAGCCACCTACCCGCTCATCGGCACGACCGGAACGCGACAAGAGCGGATGCGATCGGGTGGCGAACTATCTCGGCATCGGGCGCATCTGACGTGACGTACCGTGCAAGGCACGAACGACGTCAGCTCGGGAGGGCTCTATATGAGTCGCATTCTGTCAGTTTCGGTGGCTCTGATTCTCACTGCGGGCGGAGTCGCTTCGGCGCCACCGCTCGCGTCGGCGGCGATGGAGGGCACGGCAACACCGATGTGTCACGGCAAGGCGGCGACGATCGTGGGGCATAGCGAGCGCGGCAACATTCTCGGCACGGAGGGCAGCGACGTGATTGTCTCGAAGGCCTCGACCGTCCGGATCGACGGGCTGGGTGGGGCCGATCTCATCTGTGTGTCGAGCAAGACCCTCGCCCGGGTGTTCATCGTCGACGGCGCCGGAAATGATCTCATCGACGCGAGATCGGCCAAAGTCCCAGTTTCCCTTTTCGCAATCGACGGCGACGACACCTTTTTCGGCAGCCCCCAACACGACAGCGTGAGCCTCAGGGGCGGCCATGACATCATCCGCACCTTCGGCGGCGCCGATACCGTCAGCTTCGAGCCACCGGCCGGCAAGAAGTCGGACACGGTCGACCTCGGCGACGGCGCCGATCTGCTCTATGTCTCCGACCTTCCGACCGCGTCGACCGTTCTGGACGGCGGCCCGGGCCACAACCTCCTGACCGTGGCCGTGGTCGACGACGCCCCTTGGACGTTTGAGGCTGCGACCGGCCGCGTCGCGGTGGCTGGCCGACGCACGATGCGCTGGCCGCACTTCACTGACTTCGACCTGCAACGGCTCGCCGTGCCCAGCATCGCGTTCCGCGGCTCAGGCGCCTCAGAGAGCGTCGACATCAGAGACCACGACGGCATCGCCGGACCACGACAGCTCGACATACGGCTCGGTGGAGGCGATGACCGTGCCCAGGTCAGCGTTTCCTCAGCTGGCACCGTCAACGGCGGCGCCGGGCGAGATCGCTTTGGCATCTCTGGTGCCGGGCAGACGTTCGCAGACACGGTGGAGCTCACGCCGGAAGCGGCCGACTTCTCCGCGGACAGCGTCGTCGGCCACTTCTCGCTCGCGCGAATCCAGGACCTGCGGGCCAGCATGTTTCGCGAGGCCACCATCACCGGCAACGCGCAAGACAATCTGCTCCAGACCTACCAGAATTGCCTCGCGACCCTAAACGGCGCCGAGGGCAACGACACGCTCGTGGATGTCCGGGCTCCCTTCCAATGCAACCCCAACGGAGATCTCTCGGGAACTTCCACACTCAACGGCGGTTCGGGCAACGACACCCTGATCGGGGCCAACGACAGCGAGGACACCCTCGACGGGGGCGATGGGAACGACACGGCTGACGGACGCGGTGGCATCGACACCTGCTACGCCGAGACCCGTACCAACTGCGAAGCCGGAGAACTGCCCTGACGACTGGCCCGCTGCGGCTTCCCGACGGGCAGACAATGAGGGTTGACATGCCAGTCCGCTCCTCGGCAGATCCGTGCGTCCTGTTGATGTCAGCTATGCCCCGACGGGGGCAGTCGAACCGGCGCCAAGTGGTCATTGTCGAATGCCTCAAGCGCTGCAGGATGGTCCGGAGATGCGAGGGCCCGCACTGCAGCCCGGCTCCGCAGCCTGCGGCTTGAGTTCGTAGTCGTGGTGCCCCGATGCACCCACGTGCTCGAGGGGAGAGTCTGCCCCGGCTCTGCGCCACTGTGGCACGTGGATGGCACGCTGCCGGCTCTCGATCGAGCCATTCTGCATATGACCTGGGTAAACGTTGGTGCCCCAGGCAGGAATCGAACCTGCGACCTTTCGCTTAGGAGGCGGCTGCTCTATCCGCTGAGCTACTGGGGCCGGAAGGTGCGGCAGTGAGATCTGTCGCCGCACCGGCGCGTATCTTGTCACGCCGGCATCGGCCGCGCCGATCTGGCAGGGGGCCCGGGAGGGCCATCCCGGCTCACCCTTTCGGTCAGGTCTGGGGCGTTCCGCTGCGCGGGCTGCCGCCCGGGGCTTGAGTGGGGTCGACCACTCTGCAGGAGGACACACCATGACGACATCGATGCGGCTGGCGGCAGCGGCCGCCGCGGCGGGGCTCATCCTCGCCCCCGGCGGAGCGGCGCTCGCCGGCTCCGGGCACGGCTCCGGGCACGGCAGCAACCACAGCGGCACCCACGGCGGCCAGGGCGGGACCCACGGCTCCGCGGCGGTCGAGCACCTGCAGAAGCAGCTGCTGCGCCAGATCGAGCGGCTCGGCGACCGGATGGACCACGCCACGCGCGAGTCGCGGCTGGCACCCCTGGCCGAGGAGGCCCGCGCGGGCGTGCTCGCCAACGTCGCCGCCGACCAGGCCGCGCTCGCGGACCTCGCGGCGCTCGTGGACGCGGCCACCACGCGCGACGAGCTGACCGACCTGCGCAAGCAGCTGCGGGCGGTGCACCCGGAGAACTACGAGATCACGGTCGCGAGCCTGCGCTCGGCCGCTCGGCTGAGCGCGCGGATCGTGGAGCTGCGCACCACGCTGGCCGCCGACCCGGCCGCGCTGGCCCGCCTCGACGAGGCCGACGCGCTGGTCGCGTCGGCGACCGACAAGGCCCTGGCGGTCACCGCCGCCAGCAGCAAGTCCGACGTCCGGGCGGTCCGGACCGACCTCGACGCCGCCCAGCAGATCGTCGGCGAGGTCGACGCGGACGCCGACACCCGCTGAGGCACTCACCGGGCATTGACTGGGGCAC
>JBAZRQ010000443.1:0-3168 GCA_041662925.1 Nocardioides sp.
GTCACGCATGCGCGCCATCAGCTCGGGTCCGTCGATGCCGTCGGGGAACCCCGGGAAGTTCTCCACGATGCCGGTGTCCATGAGCTGGCCACCGGCAGCAGTGCCCGCGAGGACCACCGGGTCCGCCTTGGCGCGCGCCAGGTAGATGGCGGCGGTGTAGCCGGCCGGCCCGCCTCCGACGACGACCGCGTCGACGACCGTCGTGGGGAGTGCGGGGCCCGCGGGCGCGTTGGCCCACAGGCTCACGGAGCAGGCTCCGGCTCGTTGCTCCAGCCGGCGGTCTCGTTGAGCGGGGCCACCTCGAAGTGGTCGCCGGCCGAGCGCGGCAGGCGCACGGTCTGGCTCCAGGTCGCCGCGAAGGTCGGCATCCACGCCGAGTGCTTCCCGGTCCCGCCGGCCACGATCAGCCGGATGTCCTCCGGGGCGCGGGCGATCGGGACCCGGTGTCCCCACTCCTCCAGCTTGAGCCGGTAGCCGCCCCACAGGCTGGCCTCCTCCAGCTTCTCGCTCCCGACCCGGGTGGCGTCGACCCGGGCGTGCTCGAAGAGGAACTCCTGGGCCGTCCGTCGGGTGAACCCGGAGTCCGCGAGGACGCGGGCGTGCTCGGGGCCGATGGCGAGGAACTGGTCGCCGCCGCGGTAGACGGTGTTGGCACCCGGGACGGCCATGGTGGCCGCCATCGTCCGGAGCAGGTTCTCACCGGTCGTCGACTGGTGGTCGTTGATGTTGTGCGGAGCCTCGACCGCAGCGACCGTGACGGCGCTGTCACCAGGCTCGAACCCGAGGTCCGTCGCGAAGGAGGGCCACGGGCTCTGGTCCTGGTTCTCGGCGAAGCAGAACGACCACTTCGCCGGCGTTCCGTGGGTCGCCCGGTCGATGTCTCCCTCGATCTCGCCCTCCCCGGGACGGGCGCCGCCGATGTTCATCGCGACGAGCCGGACGGCGCGGCCGATGGTGCCGTTGGCCCGGTGACCGGAGCCCATGCAGCCGGCACCGCCGCTGACACCGAGCTCTCCGGCGAGCGGGCCCTGGACCACGACCATCAGCGCACAGGGGTGCGTCGTCATCTGGACGCCGTACAGGTTGAAGTCCGGCTGCTGCATCGCGATGACCGCCGCCTCGAGCACGGGCAGGTACTCCGGCAGGCAGCCGGCCATCACCGCGTTGGCAGCCAGGGCGCGCAGCGTCAGCTCCGCCCCCCGGGGAGCGATCGGACCGAGGGAGGCATCCGGGTCGGAGACGGCCGCGGCGCAGAACCGCTCGACGCGTTCCGGCGTCGGCACGACGACGGGCAGCCCGTCGGTCCATCCCCACTGCTGAAGACGCTCGGCCGCAGTGGCCTCGTCACTCGCGTCGGCGATCTCGAGCAGGTCGTGGACGGTGGTGGTGGTCACGCTGCGTACTCCTGGGTGAGGGCGGTCACGACGGCGTCGAGGGCGGACTCGGTCACCCGCTCGAACGCCTCCTGCGGCGGGATGCCGCCGATGGGGTGGGCGAGCACGGACAGGCCGAGGGTCTCGGCGCCCTTGATCGCCAGGACCTGGCGGGAGAACCCCTCGAACTGGGTGGACGCCATGCCGCACACGGGGAGCCCGCGCTCGGCGAGCCCGACCATGTCCGCGACGGACCACGACGCGCACGAGCCGCAGTCGAGCATCGCGACCACGGCCCCGTCGCACTCGGCGGCGACCTGGTCCAGGAGCTCGTCGGTCGCACTGATCGACGGCACCCGCTTGGTGTATAGCCGCGGGGTGATGCCGTAGCGGGCGAGCAGCCCGGTCGCCACCCCCTCCAGCACCTTGTCGGCGTTGGTCTTGCTGTTGCTGAGGAACCCCACGGTCAGGCCGCGGAGGTCCTCGACCCGGAGGCGCGGCACCGACCGCGGTGCGGCCTCGAAGCTCGTCGGGTTCACGATCATCACGCCCATGCGTGCTCCTTGAGTGTCGTCGTGGATGTCTGGCCACCGGGTTCTCGAGAACCGGTTGACGCGGTGTGGCGCGCGCCATAGTGTCCGTGGCACGCATCATATGCATGCCGTAAGATACGTGCAAGGGAACTTACGAGACAAGGAATAAAATGGTCATCGACTGCCTGCCGTGCCCCGCTGGTGGCGCCTCGACCAGCCGGAGCCCCGCGTGAGCGGGGCCGTCGTGGCCGGCGACGGGACCTGGACGAACTTCCCGCGCCGCCACAGCGTCCGGCCGGACACCGTCGTCGCTCCCGCCGACCTCGTCGCGCTGCGCCGGGTCCTGAAGGACGCAGCGGCCCGGGGCTCGAGGGTCCGGGTGGTCGGCAGCGGACACTCCTACAGCGACATCGCCATCGCGCCCGAGACGCAGGTGTCCCTGACCCACATCAGTGCGCTCCTCGATGTCGATGCCGCCAAGGGTCAGCTGACCGTCCAGGGCGGGATGACGCTGCGCTCCATCCGTGCCGAGATGAACCGCCACGGGCTGGCCTTCGCCAACATGGGCGACATCGACGTCCAGTCGATCGCCGGCGCGCTCTCGACCGGCACCCACGGCACCGGGGTGAACGCGCCCGCCTTCGCCTCGCAGGTGGTCGCCCTCGAGCTGATGCTCGCCGACGGCAGCATCCTGCGGTGCAGCGCCGAGGACGGCGACCTGTTCGACGCGGCGCGGGTGAGCCTCGGCGCCCTCGGCATCATCGTGTCGGTCACCCTGCAGGCGGTGCCCCACTACAACCTGTGCCGGGTCGACTCGGTGATCTCGCAGGACGAGGCGTTCGCGCTGCTGGCCGACCCGCCCTCGGTGGATCACATCGGTCTCTACTTCATGCCCTACATCGACCAGGTGTTGATGTGGACGGCGCAGCGCGTGCCCCAGGCGGCCGCTCCGCCCTCGCGCGCTGCGGAGTGGTTCCGCGACGTGGTCAAGGTGAACCTCGGGCTCCAGGCGATGGGGACCGTCTCGCGGTGGGCGCCGCGCCTCGTGCCGGCGCTGAACCGGTCCTTCGCCCGCGGGATCAGGCCGGAGGCCACGGTCGACAGCTACGACAAGGTCTTCCTGCGGCCCCTGTTCGTCCGCCACGACGCGTTCGAGTTCGCCGTCCCGCGCGAGACGGGTCCGGACTGCGTGCGCCGCCTGATGGCAGCCGTGGAGGACCGCCGGCTGCCCATCGCGTTCCCCTTCGAGATGCGCGTCGCGC
>JBAZRQ010000444.1:0-3162 GCA_041662925.1 Nocardioides sp.
CAGCCACCCGCGGACGCCGTCTTCGGAGCCCCTGCCGTCGCCGGCGACGCCACCGTGTTCTGCCACGGCGACCCGGGTCCGTGGAACTTCGTGTGGCGCAACGAGGAAGCCGTGGCCCTCATCGACTGGGACCACCTCCACCCAGCGCCCAGGCTCGATGATGTCGCCTACGCACTCCTGTGGTTCGCGCCGATGCGCGACGACGACGCATGCCTGGACTGGCACCACTTCACCGAGGTCCCAGACCGCAGGGCCCGGATCCACACCTTCCTCGACGCCTATGGGCCGATGCCGCCCTTCGACGTCGCCCAGGCAGTGATCGAGCGCCGTCACGCGACCATCGCGCACGTTCGCGCTCTTGCCGATCAGGGGGTCGAACCCCAACGCACCTGGGTCGCCCAGGGCAGCCTCGATGACGAGGCCGCCGAGATCCGCTGGATCGAGGCGAACCGATCGCTCTTCATCGACTGACGCCCCGTTCGCCTGTCGTCGCAGCACGCAGGGAGACCCCATGATCCTTCAAGAACTGGACCAGCAGCTCGACGCCGACGAGGCAGCCCTGCTCCGCGCGGCGCTGGCTGACCTGACCGAACGAATCCACCGGATCCTCGGAGCAGATCTGGCGGGGGTGTACCTGACCGGTTCGTTCGCGCTGGGCGCCGGTGACGTTCACGCGGACGTCGACTTCCTCGTGGCCACAACGAGGTCTCTGAGCGCGGCGCAGGAGCAGGCAGTCCGCGAGCTCCACGCGGTCCTCCCGGATCGCGATGAACACTGGGCGCACAATCTCGAGGGCTCCTACGCTTCCCTCGACGATCTGCGCAAGCGCGCCGACCCGAGCACACTCTGGTTGTACGTCGACAACGGGAACCGGGCGATGGAGTGGTCCGCCCACGACAACACCGAAGTCTTCCGATGGGTGCTGCGCAACCGGGCCCTGACCATCCAGGGCCTGCCGGTCGCTGAGCTGGTGGGTGAGGTCCCGGCACAGGTCCTGCGCACGGAATCAGTGCGCATGGCTGCCACCCGTCTGCAGGACATCGCCGATGATCCGAGGTATCTGCGCAACGCATGGGCCCAGCCCCACGAAGTGCTCACACGCTGTCGGTTGCTCGTCACCGCGACGCTGGCCGAGGTGGTGGGCAAAGCCGAAGCCGGCCGCTGGTGCCAGACCGTCCTACCCGACGAATGGCATGACCTGATCGACCAAGCCATCGCCGACCGACCCGACCCCTGGCAACGTGTCCACCGCGCCACGGATCCCGCACTCACCACGCGCACCTGGGAGTTCGTCCAGTTCGTGACGCCCCTCATCGCCAGCGCCGCATCCAACCCGGGACCGGAGAGCAGCCGATGAGCGGACTTCCCGGCAGCGGTTCGTGAGCGACAAGTCCTGTCGCCCATTCGAGGGTCCGATACTGAGCCGCTGGCACGAGATCGAGAAGTCGCGGACAACCGGATCGAGTCGATGAGCGGGCTCGCCGATCCCAAGAATCATCCAAGAAGCGGGCTCGGTCCCCTCGTCGCTGCAGCCACCGACAGGCCGGCACAGCGCGGTCGAGCCGCGCTATGCCGACGTGAGGCATGTTCTCAAGTGTCCGCGAATATCCCTAGGCTGCCCCGGTGCCTGTACCCCTGGTGAAGGAAGAGGTCGTCTGCTACATCGTCCGGGACGGACACCTGCTCGTCTTCAAGCACCTCGATGAGGAGTGGGACGAGTCGGGGCTGCAGGTCCCGGCAGGGAGTATCAAGCCCGGCGAGACGCCCGAGGCTGCGGCCGTCCGGGAGGCCTCTGAGGAGACCGGGCTGACCGCGTTGCGCCTTGTGCGCAAGGTTGGAGAGAGCCGCTACGACATGGCTCCCTACCGGTCGGAGACGCACCACCGTCACGTCTTCCACCTCGAAATCGACGAAGTGACACCCGAACGGTGGGTGAGCAACGAGAACGACCCCGACGACGGGTCCGGACCCAAGCGGTTCGAGTGCTACTGGATCCCCCTGGCCCAGGGGCATGCCCTGTCAGGCGGTCAAGGTGCTCTCCTCGGCCAGCTCTGATGCTGCGGCTGCTGACCGTGATCCGGGCAAGCGGTGCGCCCCACCGCCGCCCGTCGGCAGTGACCGAAGGGGCCGCTCGGCAGTGACATTCGAACGGTCGCCACGTCTCCTCAGCTCGGGCCGAGTGCCGCCGCTGGCCGCGGCCGCGGGTCGTGCTCATGGTCAGGGTCGGCCGCGAAGACCCGCTCGTAGAGGTCGTAGATGAACCATGCCTTCTCGTTGTTGTAGAGCATCTGGTCGGTGAACCCGAGGGCGGCGAGCTCGCGCTTCACCTGCGAATACCGGTCGCGATCCTCCGGGTGGACACGCAGCCAGTCACGGAACATCCGATGCCGCTGCGGCTCACGTGCGCCTGGCGAGAAGACGTGCAGGTTAGTGATTGGCTGCTGACCCCGCAGCACGCGGTGCTCGTCACTTCCCAGGAGCTCTCGAACCCTCAACTCGAAGCCCGCCGTTTCCAGGTCGGGCAGCCAAGCCGCCTCGTCGACGGAGTCGGCAACCGTGAGGTCGACGTCGATCATCGGCTTCGCCCACAACCCCGGCACCGCTGTCGAGCCCACGTGCTCGATCGCGAGCACGCGATCTCCCAGGGCGGCAGCAACGCGATCACGCACCACGCCGTACCACTGAGACCACGCCGGATCCGGTGCGACGACCTCGACCAGCGACGGCTTCCAGACACCGAGCTTCGCCCGCGCAGCATTGATGGAGTCCAACGACTCCGTCTTGAACGGGTTCCAGAGCGGATGGCTGCGCACGCGCCGACCCTAGGCGCTGCACGGTCGGGCCGGCACCGCGCGTTCGGGCACGCGCGACCAACGTCCTTTCCGCCGCGAAGCGGCAGCGTCCCAATCCGCCGCGAGCCGGCAACTGATCGAAACCTCACCGACGAGCAGGTGCGCTGTCTACGCCGTCGCCGTCTGATCGTCAGCGGCGCCAATCGCGGTGCCGGTCAGGCGCAGGTTCGCAATGGCCGGCGTGGTGAGGGCGACGGCCGTGACCACCACCGCCACGGCGACACTGCCGAGTTCGACGGTCCCGGTGCTGGAGAACAGGACGAGCGGGCCGACCAGGAGCTGACCGATCGGCATGGCGACGAACGAGAAG
>JBAZRQ010000445.1:0-3160 GCA_041662925.1 Nocardioides sp.
CGGCGATCTGGCCGTAGGACGCGGTCTGGCCGTAGGCGATGCCGACGAGCTGCTCCCACACCCGCTTCTGGAAGTCGGTCCCGGCCGGCGCGAGGGGCAGGTCGAACTCCTTCAGGTCGCGGGCGAAGTAGGCCGTCAGCTGCCGCTTGGCCTCGACCAGCAGCGGGTGGTCGTCGTCGCGGGCACCACGCACCCGGCCGTCAGGGTCGCGGAACGGCGAGAACTCGATCGCCGTGATCGCGCCCGCCTGCTCGACGAGGCGCAGCTCGCCGATCGGTGAGTCCATGGTCGTCCACATGTCAGTGCTCCTTGAGTGAGTGCCAGAGGTAGAGCTGTGCGTAGGACCGCCAGGGCCGCCAGCCCTCGGCCAGCTCGGCGGCCTGCGCGGGGTCTCGGCCCAGGGCGACGAGGGCGTCGCGGACGCCGATGTCGGTGGGGAGGAAGACGTCGGGGTGCCCGAGCGCCCGCAGCGCGATGTAGTCGGCGGTCCAGGGCCCGATGCCCGGGATCGCCAGCAGCGCTCGTCGTACGTCGGCACGGTCGGCGCCGCGGTCGAGCGCGAGGTCGCCCGATGCCAGCGCACCGCACATCGCGACGAGCGCGCGTCCGCGGGCCCGCGGCATGGGGAGGTCGTCGGGGTCGAGCCCGGCCAGGACCGCGGCGTCCGGGAAGAGATGGGTGAGCCCACCCACCGGGTGGGCCAGCGGCTGGCCGTGGGTCGCGGTGAGGCGCGCCGCGACCGTGCGGGCACCGGCGACGCTCACCTGCTGGCCGAGCACGGCGCGGACAGCGATCTCGTGGCCGTCGACGTGTCCCGGCACGCGCAGCCCGGGCGTGCGGCGAACGAGCGGGCCGACGACGGAGTCGCCGGCGAACGCGTCGGCCACCGCGACCGGGTCGCAGTCGGCGTCGAGCAGCCGACGGGTGCGCTCGGTGGCTGCCGCGACGTCGCGGAGGTCCTCGAGGGCGAACGTGGCCGTCACGAATGCGGTCTGCCCCACCTCGAAGACGTCGGGGATGTCGAGCAGCACGGTGCCCGAGCCGTGCGGGAGGGCCAGGGTCCGGGCGTACCAACCGGGACCGGCCTCCTCGACGCCCGGGACCGCGCGGACCGACAGGAAGTCGAGCAGCGCCGCGCCGGCGAACGGCGTGCGCACGGCCAGCCGCATGGTGACGCTCCCGATGGCGGCGTGACCGCCGCGGCGGCCGCGCAGGTCGGTCGGTGACGTCGCGTAGACCTCGCGCACGGTGTCGTTGAACTGGCGGATGCTGGAGAAGCCGGCCGCGAACGCGATGTCGGAGTAGCTGAGGTCGGTGGTCTCGATGAGCACGCGGGCGGTCTGGGCCCGTTTGGCCCGGGCCAGCCCCAGCGCCCCGGCCCCGAGCTCGGCGACGAGCAGCCGGGAGAGGTGCCGCGGCGTGTAGCCGACCCGCCGGGCGAGCCCCTCGACCCCCTCGCGGTCGACGACGCCGTCGGAGATCAGCCGCATGGCGCGGCCGGCCGCGGTGGCCGCGACGTCCCAGTCGGGGCTGCCGGGCGTCGCGTCCGGTAGGCAGCGCTTGCAGGCTCGGTAGCCGGCGGCCTGCGCCGAGGCCGGGCTGGGGTGGAAGGTGACGTTGGCGAAGGCGGGCGTGCGCGCCGGGCACGACGGTCGGCAGTAGATGCCCGTCGTCCGGACGGCGGTGTAGAACACCCCGTCGAAGCGCCGGTCGCGCGACTTGACCGCGCGGTAGCACGACTCGGCGTCCCATCGCTCCACTGTCGGCATGGGTCCATCATGGCTCACCGCACCGACGGTCACTGGCGGAAATCGGACACGAGGGGCCGCGCCTGCCGATCGACGGATTTCGCGAATGCCACCTGGTGCCAACCAGGTGTTTGTGATGATGTGAATGTGGCCGACCACCCGTTGCCGCCGGCCGACGCGCCCGCGACCCAGACGATGCACCCAGCTCACCGACGCATGGTCCTGCGCGTCATCGTGGTGACGCACCTGGTGCTGGCGCTGCTGACCGGCGTCGGGGTGGCCGTGGGCTACCAACAGCTCAACGGCAACATCGAGACGCTCCCCGGCATCCCCGACGAGGTCGACCGCCCGGACAAGGTCGAGGTCGAGGGCCCCAAGGAGCCGCTCAACATCCTGATCATGGGCTCGGACACCCGCGACGGCGAGGGCAACCAGATCGACGGCGAGTCCGGCAGCGAGGGCTCCGACACCACGATCCTGCTGCACGTCTCGGCGGACCGGAAGGACGCGTACGGCGTGAGCCTGCCGCGCGACGCCCTGGTCGACCGTCCGCAGTGCGTGATGTCGGACGGCGAGAAGATCCCGGCCGAGGAGCTCGCGATGTTCAACGAGGCGTTCTCGCTGGGCGGCCCGCTGTGCACCGTCCAGATGGTCGAGAAGCTCACCGACATCCGGATCGACCACCAGATCGTCGTCGACTTCAACGGGTTCAAGGAGATGGTCGACGCGGTCAACGGCGTCGACGTCTGCATCCCCAAGGACGTCGACGACGACGAGCACAACATCCACTTCAACGCGGGCGAGCAGACACTCTCGGGCCAGCAGGCGCTCAACTACGTCCGCGAGCGCTACGTCCTGTCTGCCACCGGTGACATCGGCCGGATGAAGCGCCAGCAGGCGTTCATCGCCTCCATGATCAACAAGGTGGTCTCCGCCGGCACCCTCTCCCGGCCCGACCGCGTCTACTCGTTCCTCGACGCGGCCACGAGCTCACTGATGCTCGACGAGGAGCTGGCCAACCTGAAAGCCTTGGTCAACCTCGCACTGCAGTTCAAGAACACCGGTCTCGACGACATCAAGTTCGTCACCGTCCCGTTCGCCGAGTACGAGCCCGACCCCAACCGCCTGGTGTGGACCGACGAGGCCGACGACCTGTGGGAGCGGATCCGCAACGACCGCGCCCTCGGTCGCGAGTTCAGCGACGACAGTCTCAGCGCGGACGACCCCGTCGGCACGACGAGCGGCTCGCCCTCCGGCGGCGGGTCGCCGACCGCGGACGAGTCGGCCGACGCCGAGGAGAAGGCGGCCGAGCGTCTCGCGGCCGGTCTCTGCGCGTAGCTGCCGCAACCGCCTGGGCAGGGTGAGATCTGCGACTTCGACAGTGACGGAGCTCAGGCCACGGGTCCCGCCCG
>JBAZRQ010000446.1:0-3133 GCA_041662925.1 Nocardioides sp.
GGGGTCATCGAGGCCGGTGGGCACCGGCGGCCGGTCGGGCGCCGGCCGGGTGGACTGCGGCCGCAGCCACGCCAGGATCGAG
This sequence comes from Nocardioides sp., assembly GCA_041662925.1. Classification (GTDB taxonomy): domain Bacteria; phylum Actinomycetota; class Actinomycetes; order Propionibacteriales; family Nocardioidaceae; genus Nocardioides. The sequence continues at coordinate 83 of JBAZRQ010000446.1, forward strand.
GCCAGGTCGGGGCGCCGCGCCGGGTCGGGGTCGAGCGCCGCCTCGAGCAGCTGGCGCAGCTCGTAGGGCAAACCGGTGAGGTCGTGCTCCCCGCGCCGGACCCGGTCCATGATCGCCATGCTCGGCCCGCGGCCGAAGGGCGGGTTGCCGGTGCCGGCGTAGGCGACCGTGGCCGCCCAGGAGTGGATGTCGGAGGCGGCGGTCGAGTCGTCGCCGTACAGGATCTCGGGCGCCAGGTAGCCGGGCGTGCCGAGCAGCCAACCGGTGTGGGTGAGCTTGGGGTCGTCGGCGACGCGGGCCAGGCCGAAGTCGATCAGGATCGGCGTACGCCCCTCCATCAGCACGTTGGAGGGCTTGACGTCGCGGTGGAGTACGCCGACGTCGTGCACCGAGGCGAGCCCCTCGGCGAGGCAGCCTGCGAACCAGATCAGGTTGCGGCCCTCGATCGGGCCCTCCTCGACGACGTAGTCGTGCAGGGACAGCCCGGGCACGTAGCGGGTGGCCACGAACGGGACCGGCGCCCACGGGTCGGCGTCGACGATCTCGGCGACCCAGCGGCTGCGGATCCGGCGCAGCGAGTTGACCTCGCGGGCGAACCGGGCGCGGGCCTCGTCGTCGCCCACGATGTGGGGGCGCAGCATCTTGAGCGCGACCCGGTCGCCGCCCTCGCGGCGGGCGAGGTGGACCACGCCCATGCCGCCCTCGCCGATCTTGGCGAGCAGCGTGTAGGCGCCCACCCGCTCGCCCGCCCGGTCCCGGGCGGGCGCAGCGGGCTGCGGCAGCGGGGGCAGGGGCAGCTCGGACACGGGGGGAAATCTACCCGCGCCGCCCCGCCCCGCCCGCATACGCGGAGCGTGGCGGGGCCATCGATCAGCCGGCCGCAGCCACTGCGGGGACGAGCGCCTCGACGAACGCGTCCAGGCCCCAGGTGAGCGACAGCGCGGTGGGCGGTGAGACGGACGAGACGACGGCCTCGCCGACGACGCTGGCCACGCGGTCCTCCTGGAACTGCGACATCGCCTGCATGGCCGGGTCCTCGACGATCTCCGTGACGCGCTCCTCGGTGGGCACGTAGGACAGCAGGACGTCGGAGGTCAGCTTGTCGACCTCCTCCGTGCTGAGCGTGTAGTAGAAGCTGGCCTCCTCGGTGTCGAGCTGGTCGACTCTGGGCGCGAGGGTGAAGCCGAGGTCCTCCAGGAACTGCACGCGAGGGTCGGCGCCGCGGTAGACGTAGAACGCGCTCGGGTCGATGGCGACGGCGGCGATGGTCTTGCCCTCGAACTCGGGGTGCGCGGCCGCGGCCTCGGCGACCCGGCCGTCGATCTCCTCGAGGAGCGTCGCTGCCTCATCGGCCTGGCCGAGGGCCTGCCCGACAGTGGAGACGACGTCGCGCCACGGGGTGGACCAGGGCACTTCGGGGTAGGCCACGGTGTCGGCGATCTTCGACAGCTTCTCGTAGTCGGCCTCGGTGATGCCGGAGTAGTTGGCGAGGATCAGGTCCGGTGCGGCCGCGGCGATCTCCTGGAACGGCGGCGCCTCGCCCGGGGTCAGCGCGGTCGGCTTCTCGACACCGGACGCCTCGAAGGCCTCCTCCTGCCACGGCATGAAGCCGTCGTCGGAGGCTCCGTAGGTGAGCGCCTCCATGGCGACAGGGGTCACCCCGAGGGCGAGGGCGGCGTCCGCGCTGCCCCAGCCCCAGGTGACGACGCGCTCGGGGCGCGCGTCGATCTCGGTCTCGCCGAAGGCGTGCTCGATGGTGACGCTCTCGAACGAACCTCCGGCGTCCGGCCGGCCGGAGGAGTCGTCGTCCTCCGAGCCACAGGCGGCCAGCGGCAGGGCGAGCAGGCCGACCGCGAGCGCGGCGACGGCTCGGGACGGGCGGGGGCGCGACAGACGGGTCGGGCGGCGGTACGGCACGGTTTCTCCTCGGGGGTGAATATTAGGTAAGGCTTACCTTATACGCACGCCGGATCGGGACGACCATCGGACAGCCGGCCACCGGGTCGGCGATCACGCGCGACTCGAGACCGAAGGCCTCCCGCACGCAGTCGACGTCGAGCACCTCGGCGGGTGTCCCCGAGCGCAGGATCCGGCCGTCGGCCATGACTACGAGGTGGTGGGCGTAGCGGGCGGCGAGGTTGAGGTCGTGCAGCACCATCACCACGGTGGTGTCGCGCTCACCGTTGAGCTCGGCCAGGAGGTCGAGGACCTCCACCTGGTGGGCGATGTCGAGGTACGTCGTCGGCTCGTCGAGCAGCATGATCCGCGGGTCCTGGGCCAGCATCATGGCGATCCAGACCCGCTGGCGCTGCCCACCCGACAGCTCCTCCACGCGGCGTCCGACGAGGTCGTGGGTGTCGGTGAGCGCCAGGGCGCGCGAGACCGCCTCGGCGTCTGCCGCGCACCAGCGCCGGAAGGCGCTCTGGTGCGGATGCCGGCCGCGCCCGACGAGGTCACCCACGGTGATGCCCTCCGGGGCGCACGGCTGCTGGGGCAGCAGCCCCACCTCGGTGGCGACGTCGCGCGGGCGCAGCCCGCGCAGGTCCTGCCCGTCGAGCTCCACCCGCCCCCGGGTGGGCCGCAGGATCCGGCCGAGCCCACGCAGCAGCGTGGACTTGCCGCAGCCGTTGGCCCCCACGATCACGGTGACCAGTCCGGCCGGGACGGCGAAGTCCACACCGTGCACCACGGTGCGGTGGTCGTAGGCGAGGTGTACGTCGTGCGCGACCAGGGTCATGTCGAGTCCTTCACGAGCTCCGGGGGCGACCGGCGGTCATCAGCCAGATCAGGTAGGGACCTCCGATGGCGCCGGTGACGACCCCGACCGGGACGGCCAGGTCGGCAGGCAGGAGGTGTTGGGCCACGACGTCGGCACCCACGACGAGCACGACCCCGGCCAGGGCCGCCTGTGCGAGCGCCAGCGAGCCGTCGCCCAGCAGCCGGCGCGCCACGGGTGCGGCGATGAAGGCGACGAAGGCGACCGGCCCGGCGGCCGCTGTCGCCGCGCACGCGAGCGCGACACCCAGCGCGATGACCAGGGCCCGGGTGACC
>JBAZRQ010000447.1:0-3133 GCA_041662925.1 Nocardioides sp.
TCAGGTCGGTGCCGATGTTGCCCGAGCCGATCACGGCGACCTTGGTGGGGGAGTTCAACGGAGTGCTCCGATCACGGGGGGTGGGGTGAAGTGGACGTCGACGCGGCCGACCTCGCGGCCGGCGACCGAGATGCTGGCCACGACGAGGTCGCCACCGGTGACGTCGACCATCGGGCCCAGGGCTCCGGAGAGGATCACCTGACCGGCGCGCAGTGGCTCGCCGTACTCCTGTGCGGTGCGAGCCAGCCAGAGCAGGGCGTCGAGCGGGTCGCCCAGGCAGGCGGTGCCCGTGCCGGTGGAGACGACCTCGCCGTTGAGCGTCATCGACATCTCGACCTCACGCGGCTCGATCTCGACCAGCTCGTCCCCGAGGGCGAAGAGACCGCTGCTGGCGTTGTCGGCGACGGTGTCGGCATAGCTGATGTCCCAGCCGGCGATCCGGCTGTCCACGATCTCCAGCGCGACCCGGACGGAGCCGACCGCCGCGCGCACCGTCGCGGGCGTCAGCGCACCGTCGAGGTCCGCGCCGAGCACGAACGCCAGCTCCGCCTCTGCCTTCGGCTGCAGGAGCCGCTCGGTCGGCACCGGCTGCCCGGTCAGGTCCATGTCGTCGAGCAGGACGCCGAAATCAGGGGTGTCCACGCCGAGCTGTCGCTGTACCGCTGGCGAGGTGAGGCCGATCTTGCGCCCGACGACGCAGGCCCCGGCAGCGAGCCGGTCCGCGATGACGATCTGCTGCACGGCGTACGCCGCGGCGACGTCGCCGCCGGCGATGAGGTCGCGCACCGGGAGGCACGGCGTGTGGCTGGCCGCCGCGTCCCTGAGTCGGGTGGCGGCCCGGCGGACGGCGGGGCCGGCGTGGCTCAGCTGGCGGTCCTCGCTCACACCGCCACCCGCGCCGGGCTCTGGACAGGGTCCGGCTGCAGGCCGAGCTGGGCGACCAGCGCGCTCGTCAACAGCGCCGCGTCGGCGGTGGCGCCGAAGACGAACCTGTCCGGACGTAGCACCAGCACCTGGCCGTCGTGCAGGCCGTGTCGGCGCAGCCACCGGCTCAGCTCGCCCGTGGTGTCCTCCAGGTCGACGAGGCCGGACCGGCGACGCCCGTCGCCGACGGAACCCTGCGGCCTGGTCCCGGTGCCGAAGACCGTCGCGAAGGTCGCGTCCACCTGCTGCCACACGCCGAGGCCGGAGCCCAGCCGGTCGCGGGGATCGATCCCGAGGCCGATGACCGCCCAGCCCGTGCCGAGCGCGTCGTCGAGGCGGACCGGGCGGCCGTCGTAGCGCCGCAACACGGATTGGGGCGCGAGGGTGCCCTCGGCGCCGCGTCGGCCCCGCGGGAGGCCGAGATAGGCACCGCGCTTGAACCGGGGCTTGGGCTTCATCCCGGCACTGCGGACCCATCCACCCAGGGCCGGGGTGCGCATGGCGGTTCTCATCGCCAGGTCGCGGGCCCGTGCCTTGAGCGGGTGCTTGATGGAGACGACCGCCTTGTTGAAGACGGAGAAGTCGATCATCGCCTGGGTGTGCGGCTTCCGCTCGGTCTCGTAGCTGTCGAGGATCGCGGGGTCGGCACCCTGCCGGAGCACGGCGGCGAGCTTCCACGACAAGTTGTCGGCGTCGCGCACGCCGGCGTTCATGCCCTGGCCCACGAACTGGGGAGTCATGTGGGCGGCATCGCCGGCCAGCAGCACCCTGCCGTCGCGCCAGCGGTCGGCGGTCACGGCGTTGAACGTGTAGACGAGCCGGCGGTCGACCACGACCTCGTCGACGTCGACGTAGCGGCCGATCAGCCGCTGCACGGTGTCGTCGGCCTCGAAGTGCGTGGTCTCGTCGGCGTCGGTGAGTGCGAACTCGAAGCGGTGGTGGCCTCCGGGCTGGGGACAGCTGACCGTGGGCCGGTCCGGGTCGCACACGAAGTCGAAGTAGGGCAGGTGCCGGAAGGCGTCGATGCCCTCCTTGGCCGCGAGGTCGACGACCAGCCACCGCTCCGGGTAGCTCTTGCCCGACATCTCGATGCCGAGCTCGAGGCGGACCGCGCTGCGACCGCCGTCGGCCCCGATCAGGTACGACGCACGCGCCGTCTCGGGGTTGTCGTGGTCGACGGCGCTCTCCCGCCTGCCGTAGTCGCTGCCGGACGCGGGGGCGTGCGTGATGCTGACGCCGTGGGCGTCCTGGGAGAAGTCGAGCAGCTCACGACCGCGGCGCACCTCGACGTGCGGGTAGCGGTCGAGCAGCGCCTCGAGCCTGGTCTCGAGGTAGGGCTGGTAGAGGAAGTTCGTCACCGGCCAACCCAGCGGCCGGTCGAAGGTGCGGAACTGCACCAGCACGCTGCCGTCGGCGCGGACCCACTGGACGACGGAGTCGACGTTCATGTCCTCGTGGATCTCGTCGGCGACCCCGGCGGTCTGGAAGACCCGCATGGCCTCGTCGTCGGTGTAGACCGCGCGGGCGGTGCCGTAGAACTCGGGTTCGCGCTCGAGGACGAGGACACTGAGCCCCCGGCGGCCCAGCAGGTGCGCCAGGGTGAGCCCGGTGGGTCCCAGGCCGACCACGGCCACGTCGTACTGCTTCATGATGCTGCTCCGGACAGTTCGGGCACGGTGATCTCGGGCCGACGGGAGTTGAGGGCGGCCTGGCGAAGCTGGCCGAGCTTGTCGAAGATGCCGGGGTCGACGGGCTTGTGCCCCCAGATGCTGATGCCCTGGTGAGTGGCCACCTTCCAGGCGGCCTCGAGCTCGGGGGTGATCACCATCGGGTTCCAGCCGAGCTCGAGCTCGAAGCCCGAGGGGGTCACGCAGTAGAACGACAGCTCCTTGTCGTTCGTGTGCTGGCCGACCGACCAGGCCATCTTGAAGCCGAGCTCGCGCACCCGTTGGTAGGCGCCGACCATGTCCTCGAGGGTCGCGGCCTGGATGTTGACGTGCTGGACGTTCGTGCGGACGGGGTCGATCGGGAGCCCGCGGACGTTGGCGACCGCGACCGAGTGATGGCGCTCGTTGACCCGGAGGAACCGGATCTTGAGCCTCATCCCGCCGATGTTCTCGTCGATGAAGTCCGACAGCCGGGTGTCGAAGACCGTGTTGTAGAAGGCGTGGATCCCCAACGGGTCCCGTGAGGTGATCGCGACGTGGCC
>JBAZRQ010000448.1:0-3131 GCA_041662925.1 Nocardioides sp.
CCGGTCGCGACGAGTGCGAGCATCAGGATCGCGGTCGCGTAGAACGCGTCGACGATGCTGCCCCCGCCCTGCAGGAAGAGGTCCCGCGACGTCTGGGAGTCGCCGATCAGCTCGTCCACGTCCTTGCCGAGGGTGCCGTAGACCAGACCACCGAGGAACATCCCGATGGTCCACCCGAGCAGCGTCCCGCGCTGCAGGCGCCAGGCCAGCCCGTAGCCGTCCCGGAGGGTCGCTCCCCCTCGCGCCGGCCCGGGGCGGGCGGCGAGCACGCCGGCTCCGAAGTCGCGGCGCTGGAACACGGCGTACGCCGTGGCCACCGACCCCACCGACACGGCCACGAGGAGCAGCGCCGGCCACCAGCGCACACCCGAGAACGCGTGCATCGCCTGGTACCACCCGATCGGCGAGAGCCAGCTGATCGCCGCGTTGCCCAGGTCCCCGACGGCGCGCAGCGCGTACGCCAGCCCGATCAGTCCGCCCGCCAGGCCGTACATGCCCCGGGTGGTCGAGGTCAGCTGCGCCGCGACCAGCGCCGAGCCGGTGAACGCCAGCCCGCACAGGGTGACGCCGACGCCCAGGGCCAGGGAGTCCTGGACCGCGAGCGGGTAGGCGATCAGGCTCGCCGCCACCAGGCCGCCGGCCCACACGTTGGCCACGGCCGCCGCCACGAACGTGGCGCTGGTGGTGGCGAACCGGCCCACCACGCCCGCCCGCAGGATCTCGTCGCGACCGGTCTCCTCCTCGGCCCGGGTGTGCCGCCCGACGAGGAACATGCTCATCAGGCCGACCAGGACGGCTCCGAACGCGGTGGACTGCCAGGTGACCTGTCCGCCGATCGTGTTGAGGGCGCGAGCCGGACCGGCCATCGCGATGAACCCGGCATTGTGCTCCATGCTCACGGCCGCGCGGTCGAACTCCGCCTGGTTGGCGTAGAGCCCGTCCACGCTGACCGCCTGGCTCCAGTAGAGGAACATGATCCCCAGGCCCCACCACAGGATCATCCAGCGGTCGCGGCGCAGGAAGGCCCGCACGAAGATCCAGGTGCCCGTCATACCTCGACAGCCTCCGCGGTCTCGTTGCCCATGATCTCGTCCCCGTAGTGGCGCAGGAACAGCTCCTCGAGCGTGGGCGGCTGGCTCGTCAACGAGCGCACCCCGACCGCGTGCAGGAGGCCCAGCGCGTCGTCGAGCGCGGCGGTGTCGACCTCGAAGAAGGCCCGGGTGCCATCGATCTGGAGGTCGTGCACCCCGGGCAGGGCCTCCAGTCCGCGGGGCGGCGCGGCCAGGTCCGCCATGACCGAGGTGCGGGTGAGGTGCCGCAGCTCGGCGAGGGTCCCGGTCTCCACGCAGCGTCCGGTGCGGATGATGCTGACCCGCTCGCAGAGACGCTCGACCTCCGCGAGGATGTGGCTGGAGAGCAGCACGGTGTTCCCGCGATCGCGGAAGTCGTCGACGTAGTCCTGGAAGACCGACTCCATGATCGGGTCCAGTCCGGCGGTCGGCTCGTCGAGCAGGAGCAGCTCGACGTCCGAGGCGAGCGCCGCCACCAGGGCGACCTTCTGACGGTTGCCCTTCGAGTAGCTCCGGCCCTTCTTGGTGGGGTCGAGCTCGAAGCGCTCGATCAGCTCGGTTCGGCGGGACTCGTTCAGCCCGCCGCGCAGTCGACCGAGCAGGTCGATCACCTCGCCCCCGGTGAGGTTCGGCCAGAGGTTCACCTCGCCGGGCACGTAGGCCAGCCGGCGGTGCAGCTCAGCAGCGTCCTGCCACGGGTCACCCCCCAGCAGGCGCACCTCGCCCGCGTCCTTGCGCAACAGGCCCAGCAGAACCCGGATCGTGGTGGACTTGCCCGCACCATTGGGCCCGAGGAAGCCGTGGATCTCACCCCGCGTGACGGTGAGGTCGAGCTCGTCAAGAGCGCGCAGGTTTCCGAAGGTCTTCACGAGGCCCCGGATCTCGATGATCGACTCGGTCGTGGTCACGTCACCACCGTAGGACCGACGACCGCCTCCGGGCCCGGCGACCCGCGCCGGCCAGGCGTTCCAGGCGTCCTAGGCGTTGGTCACGTCGACGCCGACCGAGCACGCGTCGTGCACGGCCTCCTCGAGCACCCCGCGGCGTGGGTCGGGGACCGCCAGCCACGGGTCGACGACGACCAGGCCGGTCAGGCGCGGATCGGCCAGCACCTCGTGCACGGCCGGGTGGTCGCCGCCGGTGACCACCACCGCACCCCGTCGCCCCAGCCCGTCCAGGATCCGTGCCGCGTGGTCGGCGGCCGCCTCGTAGGCCTGCCGGGCCTGGTTGTCCCGGCGGCGCGCGAAGCGCTGCTGGCTCTGCCCGCCGGCCTTGGTCCGGCCCTGCACGTGCCGCTGACCCACCTTGGACTCGACGATCTCGTCCCCTGCCAGCCGGGCCACCGCGAAGCCGCCCTTGCGGACCAGGAGCACCCCCCACTCGACCGGCTCCGTCACCGCCGCCGCGAAGGCGGCGGCGTCGGGAACGCCGGCGTACGTCGCGGCGAACGGCAGTCGTGCGGTGAACGTCGACCCGTCGGCGGCGAGGCCGGTCAGCGACCCGCCGGCGACCGCGAGCGCGGTGTCGCCGTGCCGGCCCTGGAAGTTGGTCACCCAGCGCTCGAGGCGCTCGGCGGGGACCAGGACCACGGACATGTCAGACGTTGAAGCCGAGCGCCCGCAGCTGCTCGCGCCCGTCGGGCGTGATCTTGTCCGGGCCCCACGGGGGCATCCAGACCCAGTTGATGGCCACGTCGTTGACCAGGCCCTCGAGCGCGGCGTTCGTCTGGTCCATGATCACGTCGGTCAGCGGGCAGGCCGCCGACGTCAGCGTCATGTCCAGCACGACGTTGTGCCCCTCGTCGAGGTGCACGTCGTAGACCAGGCCGAGATCGACCACGTTGATCCCGAGCTCGGGGTCGACGACGTCCTTCATCGCCTCGGTGACGTCCTCGACGCTGACCGTCGAGGTGCCGACTCCCCCGCCCGTACCCGAGACCTCGGGCACCTCCGGGAGATCCCCGTGATCGATTCCGTGCTCCACTGCGTGCTCAGGCATCCGCTTCCTCCATGACTTGGGCTGTCGCGTCCTTCCAGGCCATCCACGACAGTAGTGCGCACT
>JBAZRQ010000449.1:0-3128 GCA_041662925.1 Nocardioides sp.
CGGCTGCACCAACCACATCGTCATCCCGGTGGTGGCCAGGAACAGTACGGCGTGCCGCAGGGTCAGCCGGTCCGCGCGGAACGTGAACAGCCCGTTGACCACGAAGCTGAACGTCATGCCCGCGCTGGTCGAGACAAAGTTGGCGCCGAGGATCCCGATCCGGTCGTGCAGCAGCATGAAGAGCACGATGTCGATGACCGTGTTGGCGACCCCGACGACGGCGAACCGACCGACCAGCACGCCCCGACGGGTGATGGTGGCGGGCTCGGTCATGGTGGGGCGAGAGTACTCGGACCTCACGGTCGCGCCTCACTGTCGTAGTCCTGCGTGAGCCCGTGCGGCGTCTTCTCCCAGCGGTGCGGGTCCCGGACCAGCTGGTAGACGGCGCGCCACGCCGCGGCGCTGTGGAGGAGCCAGTACACCGGGCTGAAGATCGCGAAGATGCCGATGCGCCAGCTGTAGCGCCAGGTGGCCGCCAGGCCGGCCGAGGCGATCATGATGAAGTTGCCGAGCAGGAACGTCCACAGGCTGACCTGCACCAGGATCGGGGGCAGGGTCAGGCCGATGAACTGGACACCGACGTACGTCGCGATGGTCAGGCTCAACGCCAGCGGGTACGCGAGGAAAGCCAGCGGCGTGGCGATGATCAGTCCCAGCAGGCCGACCACCCCGCGGGGGCCGACGGCGCGGGCGAACCGCAACGGGTGCCGCGTGTTGACCGCCGCGGTCATCATGTAGCCCTTGATCCAGCGAGTCCGCTGCTTGATCCAGGCGCCGACCTGCGCACAGGCCTCCTCTCCGGTGGTGGAGGGGATCACCGCCACGCGATAGCCCATCAGGCTGGCGCGGAGCCCGGCGTCGGCGTCCTCGGTGACGTTGTAGGGGTCCCACGCGCCCATCTCGCGCAGGAGGCTGACATCGAAGTGGTTGGAGGTGCCTCCCAGCGGCAGCGGCAGCCGGGCGGTGTCCATCCCCGGCAGCATCGCCTCGAACCAGTGGGCGTACTCGATCGCGAACATCCTCGTGAGCACGTTGTAGTCGGCGTTGAAGTAGTGCAGCGAGGCCTGGACGATCGCGAGCGGGGGACGCCTGCTCCCGAGGGTCTCCCGTTCGAAACGGTCTCGTTCGAAGGCCTCGACGGCGGTGCGCAGCTGCTGCGGGTCCGGACGGTCCTCGGCGTCGTAGATGACGGCGTACTTGCCCCGCGCGAGGGCCAGGCCGTAGTTGCACGCACGGGGCTTGGTCTGGGGAGTCCCCGGAGGCACGACCACCACCCGGAAGTGGTCGGGCAGGTCCATGCCCCGGGCGACGTCGATGGTCTCCTGGTCGTCGGCCTCGAGCAGGAGCATGACGTCGAGCTTCGAGGCCGGGTAGTCGATGGCGCCGAGGTTGGTGACGAGCTTGCCCACGACGTTCGCCTCCTTGTACGCCGGCACCAGCACCGTGTACGACGGGAGGTCGGAGTCGTCCGCGAACGGCTCCCACACGATCGGGAGACCCCGGTCGAGCCGCTCGTGCATCTCCGTCAGGGCCCGCCGTGACCGGATCAGGTGACGGGTCGGCACCAGGAGTGCCGCGACCGTCTTGAACGTGATGTTGCTCAGGAACAGCACGTTGGCGGCCGAGAGCACGATGACCAACGCGTTCAACGGGTCCCACGCGAAACCGGCCGCCAACGTGGCGACCACGAGCAGTGGCACGTGCCGCTGCCATCCGGTGAGCCCCGAGCGGGCCGACGCCAACGGGTGCTCGGTGGCGAGCCGGTCGGCGGACTCGGAGATCAGCTGGTCGCTGTGGGCGAGCTCGATCGCGTTGCGCAGCTCCAAGGGCGTCGTGGTCCGGAACTCGACCGTCGCGGTCCCGAAGAGCTCGGTGGCCGCCCTCGCCGCCTGCTGGGTCGGCGGGACGGCTGTGACGATGACCAGGTGGTCGCCGGTCCGCCGCCAGGGGATCCACCCCTCACGTACGGCGACCCGGTAGCTCATCCGCGCGACCAGCTCGGGGTCCGGGGGCTCGAGGGCCAGGTCGACGGTGCGGCCGTTCACGGTGGTCATCCGGTGGGCTCGATCCGCCGATAGATCCCGAGGTCGGCGATCGCGTAGACGAGTCGGTAGCGCGCGTGGAACTGCGGGTCCGGCATCAGGTCCTTCGTGACGAGGTCGACGCCGGTCTCGGTCGCGCTTCCGGCAACCTGCTTGCGATGCATGAACACCCAACGCGCGTGGCCGTAGGGGTCGGCGATGGCTTCGTGGAACACGTCACCTGAGGCGCGGGTGAAGAACTCGTCGATCCGTAGCCCGAGGATCGGCGCGATCGACGACTTGTCGGGCGTCTGGTCCATGAGGATCCCGCCCCCGTCGTAGTGGGTGCGCAGCCACTCGCCAGCCGCCTTCACGCGTCCGTAGGCCACGTGCTGGTCCTGTGCCTCCTCGATGACCGTCATCCGTTCGCTGGGCCTCGCGGTCCACCAGAGGTTCTGCGCGGTCACGGCGACCGCGCAGGCGAGGAGGAGCGGCAGCCAGAGCCGGGGCAGCCGACGGAGCAGGAGGTGGACGCCGACGCCGGCGAGCAGCGCGAGCCAGGGGACCGTCGACAGGACGTAACGGTTGTTGTAGGCCCCGGGCGGCAGGGACATGTCGTTGACCATGATGTGCTGCCCCGTCGTGAGGCTGAGGAGCAGGAACGCCGTCGAGCTGGCGGCGGTCCACACGACCAGCGACCGGGTGTCGAGCCCCCAGTGCCACGTCATCAGCAGCAGGCCGATCCCCGCCGCCACGAGTGCCACGACCCCGGCGGTCTCCACGAGTGCCCAGCCGAGGACGGCGAAGGACAGCCCGAGGTTGCCCTTGGTGGTCAGCTGGCCCTTGTCGATGAAGACCTCGGTGAAGGCGGCTGCGGAGTACTGGCCGCTGAGGAACTCGAGAGGGTTGCCGTACGTCGCCATGTTGTAGGCCAACCACCAGGCCGCCGCCACCACGCCGGGGGCCGCGAAGGCGGCGGCATAGCCGGCCGCCCGCCGCCAGGAGTGCCCGCGACGCAGACTGGTCACGATGACGACGACCATGCAGCTGAGCACCAGCGGCCAGGCCTCGTACCGCGTGAGCACGCCGGCCGCCGCCGGAAGCCCG
>JBAZRQ010000450.1:0-3127 GCA_041662925.1 Nocardioides sp.
AAGAAGGCCGCACCCGCGAAGAAGGCCGCACCCGCGAAGAAGGCCGCACCCGCGAAGAAGGCCGCACCCGCGAAGAAGGCCGCACCGGCCAAGAAGGCCGCACCCGCGAAGAAGGCCGCACCGGCCAAGAAGGCCGCACCCGCGAAGAAGGCCGCACCCGCAAAGAAGACGACCCCGGCCGCGACCGCGGCCCCGGCCACGAAGGCAGCTCCTGTGAAGAAGGCCCCGGTCAAGAAGGCCCCGGCAAGCTCTCTCGTCGTCAAGGAGGGCGAGGGCGCATGGACCAAGTCCGAGCTCAAGGAGGTCCTCGACGAGCTGCGCGGGCAGTACGCCCACAGCACCGCCATCGTGCAGGCCCAGGAGGAGGAGCTCTCCGGGCTGCTCCGCGACGCCGGTGACGGCGCCGGCCAGGACCAGGCCGACATGGGCGCCACGAGCTTCGAGCGCGACCACGAGCTGACGGTCCTCAACAACGAGCGCGACAAGCTGGCGCAGATCGACCGGGCCCTCGCCCGGATCGACGACGGCACCTACGGCGTGTGTGAGTCGTGCGGCAACCCGATCGGCAAGATGCGTCTCATGGCTTTCCCCCGTGCGACACTGTGCATGACATGCAAGCAGCGCGAGGAACGTCGCTGAGCGACGACGCCACTCCCGACCAAGCACCCGCGACAGACCCGGCCGCACGGCGCCGCCTCTGGTTCCGGTTCGCCGCGGTCGCCCTCGTCGTCTACGCAGTCGACATCGCCACCAAGGTGCTGGCCGTCGCCAAGCTGACCGACCGTGACGACATCCCTCTGGTCGGTGACCTGCTGGTGCTCCACCTGACCCGCAACCCCGGCGCGGCGTTCAGCACCGGCACCCAGTTCACCGAGGTTCTCAGCTGCATCGCGATCGTCGCCGTGGTCGTGGTGCTCTGGCTCAGCCGCCGCATCGGCACCGCTGCGTGGGCGGTCGGGCTCGGCCTCCTGCTCGCGGGGGTCGCGGGCAACCTCACCGACCGGCTGCTGCGGGAGCCCGGGCCGCTGCGCGGCCACGTGATCGACTTCCTGATGCTGCCCAACTGGCCGGTCTTCAACATCGCCGACATGGCGATCAACGCGGCCGCCGCACTGATCCTGATCCAGGCCTTCCGCGGTGTGCACATCGACGGCACCCGCGAACGCCACGTGGACGACGAGACGCAGGAGCCGACGACGTGACCCAGGTCGACCATCGCAGCCTGCAGGTGCCGGACGGGCTGGCCGGCGAGCGGGTCGACGCCGCGCTCGCGCAGATGTTCGGGCTGTCCCGCACCCGAGCGGCCGACCTGATCTCACAGGGCCTGGTCACCGTCGACGGCGGAGGCGTCGCCAAGAGCGACCGTGTGCTCCCCGGTGCGCTGCTGGACGTCACCATCCCGCACGAGCGCGACCCGCTCACCGTGGTGCCGGAGGTCGTCGAGGGGATCAAGATCCTCCACGACGACGCCTCGATCGTGGTGATCGACAAGCCCGTCGGCGTCGCCGTCCATCCCTCGCCCGGCTGGTCCGGTCCCACCGTCGTGGGTCACCTCGTCGGCGCCGGGTTCCGGATCGCCACCAGTGGTGCCCCCGAGCGCCAGGGCATCGTGCAACGACTCGACGTCGGCACCTCCGGCGTCATGGTGATCACCAAGTCCGAGCACGGCTACTCGCTGCTCAAGAACGCCTTCCGGCAGCGCACCGTCGACAAGACCTACCACGCGCTCGTCCAGGGTCACCCCGACCCGCACGAGGGGACCATCGACGCGCCCATCGGCCGGCACCCCAAGGCCGACTACAAGTTCGCGGTCATGGCCGACGGCCGGGCCAGCGTCACCCACTACGAGACGCTCGAGGCACACCGCTTCGCGAGCCTGCTCGAGGTGCACCTCGAGACCGGCCGCACCCACCAGATCCGCGTCCACATGGCCGCGCTCAAGCACCCCTGCGTCGGCGACATCACCTACGGCGCCGACCCGACCCTCTCGCGGCGGGTCGGGCTGGAGCGTCAGTGGCTGCACGCAGTAAAGCTCGGTTTCGAGCACCCCGACTCCGGTGCCTACGTCGAGTACGAGTCGTCCTACCCCGACGACCTCACGCGCGCGCTCGAGATCATCCGCAACGCCGACTGACGATGGCGAACGACCTTGTCCTCCGGCCCGCTGGCGAGGGCGACGCCGCGGCGGTGGCGGCCGTGCACCTCGCGGCCCGCCGGTCGGCGGCGATGCCTCCGGGTGTGCACACCGATGCCGAGGTCAGGGACTGGCTCGCCGCCCGGCTCGCGTCGGACGAAGGCTGGGTCGCCGAGGTCGAGGGCGAAGTCGCGGGCTACGCGCGACTGACCGCCACCTGGCTGGACGACCTGTACGTCGCTCCGCCGCACGCCGGGCAGGGGCTGGGCTCAGCCCTGCTCGAGCTCGCCAAGTCCCGGCGGCCCGCCGGGTTCTGTCTGTGGGTCTTCGAGATGAACCGTCCCGCACGCCGCTTCTACGCGCGGCGCGGGCTGGTCGAGCTCGAACGGACCGACGGGACCGCCAACGAGGAGCGGGCACCGGACATCCGGATGGCCTGGCCCGGTGCGGAGCCGCTGGTGTTCTACCGGCGGCTGATCGACGAGGTCGATGCCCAGCTCGGTGACCTCCTGTCCCGGCGGGCGGCCCTGACCCGCGCGGTCCAGCCTCACAAGGCCGATCCCGAGACCCGGGACCTCGAGCGGGAGCATGCCGTCGCCGAGGCGCTCGCGCTCCGGGCCCCGGCGCTCGGCGCCGACCGGATCCAGCGGATCGTCCACACGATCATCACCGAGAGCCTCGACGCCGCCCGGGACCGCTCCTGAGCCGCCTGCCGTGGGGCCTGAGGTGCTGACCGCGGTCATCCTCACCTTGCTCGGGTCGGTCGCCCACGCAGCCTGGAACCTCCTCGCGAGCCGGGCGCACGCGGAGGACAGTCGCGTCTTCGTGTGGGTCTACTCGACCTTCTCCCTGGTCGCCATGGCCCCGGCGGCCGCGGTCGTGCTGGTGCTGGGTGCGGAGCTGTCGTGGGCCCTGGTGGGGGCGAGCGCCCTGAGCGCCGTCTTCCACACGGCGTACGCCGTGTCGCTGCAGGCCGCCTACTCGCGCAGCGAC
>JBAZRQ010000451.1:0-3123 GCA_041662925.1 Nocardioides sp.
AGTGGCGGGCCTGACGTGCACGATTGCCACAGTTGTCGGAGCACCACTCGCGCCGAGGGTGATGGCGCACGAAGTAGAGCACGCAGCCGGGGGCGAGGCAGGCGCGCAGTTCCTCGCCCCGGCTCCCGCCGATGAGATCGATTGCCTCGCGCGCCAGCCACGACACCACGATCTGGCCGGCGTTCTGCGCAGCTTGGCTGGTCACCGTCGGCGCGGCTCCGTCCGGCCACTCGAGAACCGGCCACTCGGGGGCGGCTTTCGCAAGGGCATTGAGCTGATCGAGCGCGTCCTGGCTTGACATCCCGCTGGCACCGGCCGTGCGCGGGTCAGCCGTACGCCGAGCAGCCAGCGCGCGAGTGGCGTCGCGCAGCGCCCGCAGGGCCGACCAGACCTCCGCGACCTCCACATCGGCAGCATCCCTTGCCCAGGCAGCCAGGTCGGCGCCACGGGGTAGTCGTTCATGCAGCGCCGTCAGCCAACCCCGGGCGTCGCCGGGTGCGGCCAGAGCGTCGTGCACGCCGTCTCGATCTGCCCAGACCGTGTTCATCAGCTCGACCGGCATGGGCTCGCCCAGCACGGGAGCGGTGGTCAGTGGAGGGGCATCCATAGGCCCCATCCTAACGGCAAAAACTTCTCCTAACCATTTGACATTGGCGGGCCCTCGTTGCACGATCGTTCTAATGGTAACGACCGGCGTTACCCGTTAGATTGGTTGGACCCATGTCTCGTATCGCCCTCGTCGAGCCTGCCACCGCGACCGGCAAGGCCGCCGAACTGCTCGCTGCCGTCAACGCCGCTTTCGGCGTCACGCCGAACATGACCAAGGTGATGGCCACCAGCCCGGCGGTCCTCGACGGCTACCTCGCCCTCAGTGGTGCGCTGAGCAAGGGCACGCTCCCGGCCGCGGTCCGGGAGCGCCTGGCGCTGGCGACCGCTGAGGCCAACGGCTGCGACTACTGCCTCTCCGCGCACACCTACATCGGCGCAAACCTCGCGAAGGTCGACGCGGAGGAGCTCGAGGCAGCTCGCCGCGGCACCTCGGCCGACACCCACATCGCGGCGCTGCTGCAGCTGTCCAACGAGGTTCTGGAGACCCGCGGCCGGGTCAGCGACGACGTACTCGCGGCCGCGCGGTCCCAGGGCGTTACCGACGCTGAGATCGCCGAGGTCGTCGGTCACATCGCGCTCAATGTGCTCACCAACTACCTCAACACGTTGAGCGCGGTCGAGATCGACTGGCCCGTCGTCCGCGTCGGCCAGCCTGCCTGAGCGCAGCAGAAGGAGTGCCATGAACACCGGTCGTTCTCCGCGACCCACGGGCTTCCACGAGGGCGAGGTCGCCGTCCAGGAGCTGGTCGGCGTTCGGCGCGAGGCAGTACAACTCGAAGGGATGCTCGCCCCTGCGTCGATCAGTCGGGGAATGGCCGGGTTCCTGGCCCAGCGCACCTTCGCCGGCCTCACCGCACGCGACCGGCAGGGACGGTTATGGACTACCGCGCTTGCAGCACCGGCGGGGTTCCTCGAAGTGACCTCGACCGAGTCGATCCGGGTCCACACCGTTCCGCCGTACGACGACCCGCTGGCCGGCCTGATCACCGGCCAGTCGGCGGCGTTGATCGCGATGGACTACGAGCGACGTCGCCGTTTCCGGATCAACGGCACCGTCGCGACGGCAAGTCACGACGGTTTCGAGATCGACGTGTCTGAGGCGTTCGGGAACTGCCCGCAATACATCACCCCGCGGCTGGTCGAGCCGCTACCGCAGGTCCCCCGGCCGCGGAACCTCTCCGACCCGGCGCCGATCGACGTCCGCCTCAGAACCGGCGACCGGACGACCCTGGCCGCAACGAACGGCTTCTTCCTCGGCACCAACCATCCTGAACGCGGCACGGACGTCTCCCACCGCGGAGGCGCGCCCGGTTTCGTGCGCGTCGACGGCGACCGGCTGTGGTGGCCCGACTACCCGGGCAACAACCTCTTCAACAGTCTCGGCAACCTGCATTCCGACCCGCACGCCGGGCTCTACGTCCCCGACTTCGAAACCGGCCGTGGCCTGCACCTCAGCGGCAGCGCCGAGCTGGTCCTCGCCCCGCCCGGACAGGGCGCAGCACCTGATGAGACAGGCCGACGGATCGTCCTCACCATCGAACGCGTCGCGCGCACGCAACTGCCGATCACCACCATAGGAGGCTCCTGATGACCGAACCCCGTCCGCCGTTCCCGCCCTTCGACGAGGACACCGCGCTTGCCAAGGTCCAGGCCGCCGAGAACGCGTGGAACACCCGCGATCCGGAGCGGGTCGCGCTGGCCTACACACCGGACTCGGTGTGGCGCAATCGCGACACCTTCGTCGCCGGGCGCGCCGAGATCGTGGAATTCCTGACCGCCAAGTGGGAGCGCGAGCTCGACTACGTGCTCCGCAAGAGCCTTTGGGGATTCCGCGGCAACCGGATCGCCGTGCGTTTCCAGTACGAGTCGCACGACTCTGCCGGCCAGTGGTTCCGCAGCTACGGCAACGAGCTGTGGGAGTTCGACGAGCACGGCCTCATGCGCAGGCGGGAAGCCAGCATCAACGAGCTCCCCATCGCCGAGACCGACCGCCGTTGGTTCGGACCGCGGGAAGAAGACGAACGTGGCCGAGACGTCATCCCACTCAAGTAGGACCCACCTGGGCACCGCGTACGAAGCCCTTGCATCAGCAGATCCCATGCTGGCGCAGTTGATCGCTCGCGTCGGGCGACCCGACCCGAGCTTCGGCGGGGCCCATGGTTCTTGCCGCCGACTCAAGGCCGCGACCTCGCCGAGAGCTCTGATGCTGCTCCCCACGCTCGCCTGGTTGGAATACCGTCCCAGAACCTCCGCCAAGCACACCCCTCGAGGTGCCATTTCCAACCAGCGTTCGTGGAGCCGGTGCTGGGATGCGGACGCCCGCGCTACGCGTCCACTGCCAGCGTGCGGCGTAGGTGCTCGACGACTTCGTCGGCCACGAGGCCGACCGGTCGGTCGCGGCCGTGGGCGACCCAGTCGGTGAGCCAGATCTGAAGCGAGCTGATCACCAGCGCCGCCACGACGGTTGGGCGATGGCTCTTGATCTCGCCCGCGTCGATGGCGGCCTGTGCGGTG
>JBAZRQ010000452.1:0-3116 GCA_041662925.1 Nocardioides sp.
ATCAGCAGCGCGCCCGGCTCGGTGCCGGAGAGGCGGCTACCGCGGTCGTAGTACTGCGTGATCAGGCCGATCCGCGACAGGTCGCCGACCAGGGTGGCCGCGACGATGACGCCGTCGCGGACGACGAGCTTGCGGTGCGAGCCGACGACGGGGTTGGTCACCTCGACCACCTCGCCGCCCTCACGCGCCGCGCGCTCCGGGTCGCCGAGCACCGCGACCTCAAGGCCGGTGGCGCGGAGCCGGGCGACGCTGCGGCTGCCCTCGTAGCTGACGTCCTCGCCCAGGAGGCGCCGGGCGAGCAGCGTTGCCTGCTCCCACGCGGGCGGGACGAAGCCGGTGGTGCGGCCGCCGTGCTCGGCGCAGTCCCCGACGGCGTAGATGTCGGGGTCGGTGACCGACGCGAGCTGGTCGTCGACCACGATCCCGCGGTTGACCTCGAGGCCGGCTCCGCGGGCGAGGGCGGTCGACGGGCGGCCGCCGGCGGTCAGCACGACCAGGTCGGTCTCGAGGGTGAAGCCGTTGTCGAGGCGCAGACCCACGGAGCCCCCGCCGGTGTCATTGCCGGTATCGGTGAGGCGCACGGCGCGGGCGCCGGTGTAGACCGTCGTACCCAACTGACGCAGGCCGCGCGCGAGCACCTGCCCCGCGGGGTTGCCCACCTGGCTGCGGAGCAGGTGCTCCCCGCCCTCGACGATCTCGGTCTGCAGTCCGCGCACGCTCAGCGCCCGCGCCACCTGGAGCCCCAGCAGGCCGCCGCCGACCACCACCGCCCGGACCGGGGTCGCCCTGGGGGCTGCGGTTTGGTCCCAAACCGCAGCTTCGGGGCCCGGATTCCTGTGGTTTGTGACCAAACCGCGTGCCTCCGGCACGCCGAGGTCGACCAGCGCCCGCATCAGCCGGGTGCAGTCGTCGAGCGAGCGGAAGGCGTGGACCCGCTCGTGCAGGCGGCCGTCGAGGCGGACCAGGCCGCGGATCGGCGGGAGGCTGGGGATGGAGCCGGTGGCGAGGACCAGGCGGTCGTAGGGCAGCACGGTGCCGTCGACGAGCATCACGTCGCGGTGCTCCCGGTCGACCCCGAGCACGCGTGCGCCGAGGCGCAGGTCGACCCCGTGCTCGGCGTACCACTCGGGAGCGCGCAGGGTCAGGGCGTCGCGGCGGTGGGTGCCCTCGAGCAGCGCGGACAGCAGGATCCGGTTGTACGGAGCGTGCGGCTCGTCGCCGAGCACGACGACCTCACTGCCCCGGCCGGCGGCGACGAGCTCCTCGACCAGCCGGGTCGCGGCCATGCCGCTGCCGACGACGACGATCCGCTGCCCGACATCTGTCCGGGCGCTCATGTGCGCACCGCCGCGGCGCAGACCTTGAACTCCGGCATCCGGCTGGACGGGTCGAGCGCGTCGTTGGTGAGCCGGTTGGCGCCGACCCAGTGGAAGGGCACGAAGACGGTGTCGGGGCGGATCGTGGTGACCACGCGGGCGGGCGCCTTGAGCTCGCCACGGCGGGTGCTGACGACGACCAGGTCGCCGTCGTGGGCGCCGACCCGGTCGGCGAGCATCGGGTGCAGCTCGACGAAGGCACCCGCGTCGGACAGCTCCTTGATCCGGCGGGTCTGGGCGCCGGACTGGTACTGCGCCAGCACCCGGCCGGTGGTCAGGTGCACGGGGTACTCGTCGCACGGCACCTCGGCGGGTCCGCGGTGCTCGACCGCCACGCACCGCGCCAGCCCGTCCGGCGTCGCGAAGGAGTCGGCGAACATCCTGGGCGTCCCAGGGTGCGAGGGTGCCGGGCAGGGCCAGAAGACACCGTGCTCCCGGCGGATCCGGTCGTAGTCGATGCCGGCGTAGTCGGCCTTGCCGCCGGCCGAGGCGCGGCCGAGCTCGGCGAAGATCTCCTCCGGCTCGGTCGAGAACGGCACCGGCGAGCCGAGCCGCGACGCCAGCCCGGCCATCACCTCGAGGTCGCTGCGCACACCCTCGGGCGGGGCCACCGCCCGCTCGCGCAGGATCACGCGGCCCTCGAGGTTGGTCATGGTGCCGGTCTCCTCGGCCCACTGGGTGACGGGGAGTACGACGTCGGCCATGGCCGCGGTCTCCGACATCACCATGTCGGCGACGACGAGCAGGTCGAGCGACTCCAGCCGTTCGGTGACGTGGGTGGCGTTGGGCGCCGAGACGACGATGTTGCTGCCGAAGACCAGCAGCGCCCGGGGGCCGTCATCGACCCCGAGCGACTCGAGCAGCTCGTAGGCGGAGCGGCCCTTGCCCGGCAGCGTCTCCGGCGCCACCCCCCACACCCGCGCGACGTGCTCGCGGGCCGCGGGGTCGTCGATCATCCGGTAGCCGGGCAGCTGGTCGGCCTTCTGACCGTGCTCGCGCCCGCCCTGGCCGTTGCCCTGCCCGGTGAGGCAGCCGTAGCCGCTGAACGGCTTGCCCGGCATCCCCAGCGCGAGCGCCAGGTTGACCCAGGCGAGCACGGTGTCGGTGCCCTGGCTGTGCTGCTCGGCGCCGCGCGCGGTCAGCACCATCACCTTGTCGGCGCCGGCGAGCAGCCGGGCGGTGGCTCGCAGGTCGGCGACGGGGACGCCGGTGACCCGCTCGACCCGCTCGGGCCACCACGCGGCGACCGAGCGGCGTACGTCGTCGAAGCCGGTGGTCCGCGCCGCGACGTACTCCTCGTCGACGGCACCCTCCGCCAGGAGCAGGTGCAGCAGGCCGAGCGCCAGCGCCAGGTCGGTGCCGGGCACCGGCTGCAGGAACGTGTCGGCGCGCTCCCCGGTGGACGTGAGCCGCGGGTCGATGACGACGACGTGGCCGCCCCGCTCGCGCAGCCGGTCGAGGTGGCGCGCCGCCGGCGGCATCGTCTCCGCGAGGTTCGACCCCACCAGGACCAGTACGTCGGTCTGCTCGACGTCGGCGAGAGGGAACGGCAGCCCGCGGTCGATGCCGAACGCCTGGTTGCCGGCCGACGCGGCCGACGACATGCACCAGCGGCCGTTGTAGTCGATCTGCGAGGTGCCCAGGGCGACCCGGGCGAGCTTGCCGAGCTGGTAGGCCTTCTCGTTCGTGAGCCCACCGCCGCCGAAGACGGCCACCGAGTCGGGGCCGCGCTCGGCCCGG
>JBAZRQ010000453.1:0-3109 GCA_041662925.1 Nocardioides sp.
CAGCCCGATCACGGTGACCGCGACGATGTCGTCGATGACGGTGAGCGTGAGCAGGAAGATCCGCAGCTGGGTGGACACCGCCGGTCCGACCAGGGCCAGGACCCCGAGCAGGAAGGCCGTGTCGGTGCCGATCACGATGCCCCAGCCGCGGGCGGCCTCGCCGGCGGGGTTCAGGGCGAGGTAGAGGGCTGCGGGGACCAGCATGCCGATGACGCCCGCGACCAGGGGCACCGTGATCCGGCGGCGGTCGGTGAGCTCACCGACCGAGAACTCGCGGCGCACCTCGAGGCCGACGACGAAGAAGAAGACGACCATGAGGCCGTCGTTGACCCAGTGGTGCAGGTCCATCGAGATCCCGCTGGACCCGAAGGCCACCATCACGGTCTTGTGCCACAGCGCCTCGTAGGAGTCCGACCAGGGCGAGTTGGCCCAGACCAGCGCGATCAGCGTGGCCACGACGAGGGTCCCGGCGCTGCCCGACTCCGTGCGGATGAAGGCCCTCAGCCGTTGGGCCACCTGGCGGTCGATCTCCAGGTCCTCGTCGGCGCCCGGCGTCTGCGAGTCGGCCACCTCCCAAGCCTAACGACCGCGCCCGCCGCCGGGCCGCCCGACCGAGGCTCCGCCTGGATCAAGGCTCAGAGCGCGTCGGCGACGGCGTCGTAGGCCTGCACGTAGTCGCGGAACGGGAGCATCTCCATGATCCGTACCGCCTGGGCCCCGGAGGTGGCCGTGCCCACGGCGTCGAGGGTCGCGACGAAGTCGGCGTTGAGCGCCAGCAGGGTGTCGACGTGGCCCTGGACCCCGGCGAGGTCGAGGCCGCGCACGTCGGCGTCGAAGGCCGAGACCGCGCGGCGCAGCGACGCGGCCGCGTCGAGCACTGCGGCAGCGTCCATCTTCTCCATGGCGGCGGCGTAGTCGGTGGTGAAGCGGTCGAACGCGGGCCGGAGCTTGCCCAGCGCCTGCGTGTAGGACGCGGCAGCCTCCGCGGGGACGCCCGACCTCAGCGTGGACAGCGTCCCGGCGGCCTCGCCGTCGGCGCCCTTCGCGGCCGCTGACCCGGGCCCGGCCTCCGGCGTCGTGATCGCCGCCGCGGGGGCCCGGAGCTCGTCGGCCTCCGAGGCGGAACCACCTCCGCTGCACGCCGTGAGCATGCCCAGCAGCACCATGACCGACGCGAGTCGGACGGGGTGTTGGTGCGGCATGTGGGCTCCGGATCGTTGCTGGGACTGGGACACCCGAGACGCCTCAGGGTAGCGAGGACCGGGACCTGGCGGGGCCGCGGGCCTCAACTGACTGTGGTCGCGAGCGCGCGGATCCGGGCGTCGAGGTCGCGCCGGTTGTCGCGGCGTACGCGCACCTCGACCACCTCGATCCCGCCGTGGGGCGACGCCAGGGCCTGCTCCAGCTCCGGCAGGCTCTCCACCCGCCAGTGGGGCGTCCGGGTGGCGGCACAGAGGGCTGCGAGGTCGACCCCGTGAGGAGTGCCGAAGAGCCGGTCGAAGCCGGCGGCGTGCTCGGGGGCGCCCTGCTCGAGCACGGTGAAGATGGAGCCGCCGTCGTCGTTGACGACCACGATGGTCAGGTCGGGCCGGGGCTCCTCGGGGCCGAGGACGAGGCCGTTGCTGTCGTGCAGGAACGTCACGTCGCCCATCAGCGCGTAGGTGTGGGCATCGGAGTCGCGGCCGAGCGCGGCACCGATGGCGGTCGACACGGTGCCGTCGATGCCGGACAGGCCGCGGTTGGCGATCGTCTTGCGCCGGCTGCCCACGGGGTAGGGGCGCACCATCAGGTCGAGGTCGCGGACCGGGCTGGACGCCCCGACGACCAGCTGTGCGCCGGCAGGCAGCGCGCGGCTCACCGCCCCCGCCACCTCGTACGGCGTGAGGTCGGGCTCGGCGGCCAACAGCGCATCCAGCCGACGTGAGACGTCGCGGTCGGCGGCGCGCCACTCGTCGAGCCAGGCGGGGCCGTCCGGACCGGGGACCGAGAACGCCGCCGCGGTGAGCGCCACGTCGTACGGCCGCTCCGCCCAGACACCGTGCGCCGGCACCGAGCACACCGAGACGTCGTCGCGGCCCAGCAGCCGGGTCACGGGGCGCGAGAGCGTCGGGCGGCCGTAGACGACGACCCGCTCGATCCGGCGGCCGAGCCCGGTGTCGAGTAGCAGCCGGTAGCAGCGCAGGGCGTGGTCGCCGGTGCGGGAACCGCTGGTGGGCTCGGCGAGCAGCGGCCAGCCCGCCGACTCGGCCAGCTGGCGGGCAGCCTGGGCGGCGTCATCACCCGCGACCACCACGGTCCGCGGGCCGAGCGGCAGCTCGACGGCCGGTCGGTCGGGCCACGACCGGGCCCGCCCGGAGGCCTGTGGCGACCAGTCGTGGTCGTCCGGCAGCAGCGGGTCGTCGAGCTGGACGTTGAGGTGGGTGGGGCCGTCGTCGGCCAGCGCGACGTCGGCCGCGTCGGAGAGGTCGAGGGTCGAGACGAGCCTGCCGAAGATGCCGACGTGGTCGGTGGTCTGGTTGGCGTCGGTGCCGCGCAGCCGGGCCGGCCGGTCGGCCGTGACCGCGACCAGCGGCAGCCCGGCATGGGCGGCCTCGAGCATCGCGGGATGCAGGTTGGCGACCGCCGTACCGGAGGTGCACACGACCGCCGCACGCGATCCGCTGCGGGTCAGGCCCAGGGCCAGGAACCCGCCGCTGCGCTCGTCGATCCGCGTGTGCAGCCGGACCGCGCCGGACCCGGCCGCGGCGAGCGCGGCGAACGACAGCGGGGCGTTGCGGGACCCGGGTGACACGACCACCTCGCGGACGCCCGCGTCGACCAACGCCGCCATCACCGCGCGTGCGAGCACTGTCGACGGGTTGGTCACGAGCGACGATCCTGCCCCAGATTGCGGCCCAGTGCCCGCACCTCGGCTAGCCGGGCCTCCCAGTGGGCGACCCGGTCCGGTGCGGCAGCGACCGCAGCGAGCCGTCCCGGGTCCAGAGGCGGCACCCGGACCGCGAGCGCCCCGTCGACCGGCAGCAGCGAGTCGGCCACCACGTCGGCCGTGAACAGCTGCACGGTGGCGAGGCCACAGGCGTAGGGCAGCTCCGGCAGCGCGGCCGCGAGC
>JBAZRQ010000454.1:0-3108 GCA_041662925.1 Nocardioides sp.
CGCCTGGTCGCGGCGGTAGACCCACATCGGCTCGCGCAGGTCGCCGGTCGTGGTCTGGGTCGCGCGGTGGCTGTTGAGCTCGAGCATCTGCCTGGCCCGCCGTACGACGCGGGGCAGGGCGCCGACGGCACCGACCGGGGTGCGAGGGTGCACGCCGCTGACGAAGCAGAGCTCGGCTTGGTACATGTTGCCGATGCCGGCCAGACACGTCTGGTCGAGCAGCGCCTCGCCGATCGCTCGGTCGGGGTCGGCACGCAGCCGGCGCAGCGCCTCGTCCTCGTCCCAGTCGGGCCCGAGGAGGTCGGGCCCGAGATGGCCCACGACGGTGTGCTCGTCGGCGGTGGGGATCAGCTCGACGATGCCCAGGGAGAAGCCGACCGCCGTCGTGGTGGCGGTCTCGAGCACGACCCGGGCCTGGTGGGCGGGCCTCGACCACCGTTGCCCGGGCCGGTGGGTGCGCCAGGAACCCTCCATCTTGAGGTGGGTGTGGAGGGTCCACTGCTCGTCGTCGCGCACCATCCGGGTGAGCAGGTGCTTGCCCCGCGAAGCCGTGCCGCTGACGGTGGCCCCGGCGAGGTCGGAGGTCGCCAGCTGTGGCACCCGGAAGTCGGTGCGGAGCAGCGTCTCGCCCGCCAGCGCCCGGTCGAGCATCCGGGCGGCACGGAAGACGGTGTCGCCCTCAGGCACCGCGGATCCTGAGGCCGCGCGGGGTCGCGACGAACCCCGCGGAGCTGAGCGCCGCGCGCAGCGGCGTGGAGCCCCCGCCCAGCAGGGCGGCTCCGTCGGCCTTCTCGACGGTGAGCCGGCCGAGCGAGCCCCGGCCCACCGCCTCGGCCAGCGACGCCGCGGCGGGGGTGAGCAGGTCGAGGTCGTCGGTCCAGGTCAACAAGGTGCGGCCGCCGCGCTCGACGTAGAGCGTGAGGACTCCGTCGACCAGCACCACGATGGCGCCTGCCTTGCGGCCGGGCCGGTGGCCGCCGTCGCTCTCGGGCCAGCCGAGGGCGGCGCCGTAGGGGTTGGCCGGGTCGGTGGCGGCGAGCGCGACCGCGCTGGGCAACTGATCGGGCGCCAGCTCGCTGAACGTGCGCAGCCGGTCGATCGCCCCGGCGGTGCCGAACTGGGCAGCCCCCAGGCCCTCCACGAAGTAGCCGCGGCGGCAGCGCCCGGAGTCCTCGAAGGCCGAGAGCACCTTGTAGACGGCGGCGAACCCGCCGGGCACGCGCTCGCTCACGACCGCCCCGCGGATCACCACGCCGTGCCGGTCGAGGAGCCGTTCGGCCGTGGCGTGTGCGCGCCGGGTCGGGTCGGTGTCGATCGCCGGCAGCAGCGCCCAGCGGCCGGCGGTCTCGGGCGGTCCGGTGCGCGCGGGGCGGCCCGCGCGGGGAGGCGGGCGCCGGCTGCGATGGCTGGGGGTGCCGGAGCGGGTGAGTGCGCGCAGCGGCACCAGTGTGTCGTTGCTGACCCGCCCTGCCCAGACCAGCTCCCACAGCGCTGCCGAGAGGGCGGTGTCGTTGGTTGATCCGACCGCGTCGGACAGCTGCCGGAAGAACCACGCGCCGCCGGGCTCCAGGGCCTGGAGCACCGCGTCGTGGAGCTCGGCGCGCTCGAAGGGCACCGGCTCGGGAAGGGTCAGCGGGGCCGCGTCGGCGAGGTGGAGCGACACCCAGCCGTCGGCGCCCGGCAGGGCACTGTGACCGGCCCAGAGGACCTCGCCGGAAGCGGTCAGCTCGTCGAGGTAGGCGGGGGAGTAGTCGCGCACCCGGGAGCCCAGCACCAGCGGCTCGAGGGCCGACGCCGGCACGGGGCAGCCGGCGAGCTGGTCGATCGCGCTCAGCACCCCGTCGACCCCGCGCAGCCCGCGGCCGGAGTTGCCGGGGAGGACGAGGTGCTGCCAGGCGCCCAGGAAGCGGGCCAGCGCCTCGGGCCCGACCGGCTCGACCTCCTTGCGCAGCCGCGCCAGCGAGCGGCGGCGCAGCTTGCGCAGCACCTCCGCCTCGCACCACTCGGAGCCCGAGCCGGCGGGCCGGAACTCGCCCTCGAGCACCCGGCCCTGGGCGGCGAGCCGCTGCAGCGTGTGTCGTACGACGGCCGCCCCGAGGCCGAGCCTCTCGGCGACCTGGTCGGTGGTGAACGGCCCGTGGGTGCGCGCGAAGCGCGACACCAGGTCGCCGAGGGGGTCGTCGACCGGCTCGGTGAACGCGTCGGGGGTGCCCGCCGGGACCGGGGTGCCGAGACCGTCGCGCAGGCGGGAGACATCCTCGACCACGGTCCAGTGGGGGGCACCGGCGATCCGGACCTCGACGACGCGGCGGGTGTCGGTGAGTGCGCCGAGCCAGCCCGCCACGTCGGCCTCGTCGACCGTGCGCGCGGTGACCTCGGCGGTCGTGAGCGGCCCGAGCATCCGCAGCAGGTCGACGACGCCCTCGGCGTCGCGCGCCCGGCGATCTGTCGCGAGCCGCTGGAGCTCGGCCTCCACCTCGGCCAGGACCGCGGGGTCGAGCAGTTCGCGCAGCTCGGCGCGCCCGAGCAGCTCGGCCAGCAGCCCCTGGTCGAGGGAGAGCGCGGCCGCGCGCCTCTCGGCGATGGGGGAGTCGCCCTCGTAGACGAACTGGGCGACGTAGCCGAACAGCAGGCTGCGGGCGTAGGGCGACGGGCTCGGGGTCGCCACGTCGACGACCTGGACCTCGCGCCGGTCGACGGCCCGCATCAGCGCGAGCAGCGCGGGCAGGTCGTAGACGTCCTGGAGGCACTCGCGCACGGCCTCGAGCACGATCGGGAACGAGGGGTACTTCGACGCCACCTCGAGCAGGGCGGCCGAGCGCTGCCGCTGCTGCCACAGCGGGGAGCGACGGCCGGGGTCACGGCGGGGGAGCAGCAGCGCGCGGGCCGCGCACTCGCGGAACCTGGCGGCGAAGAGCGCCGACCCCCCGACCTCCTGGGTGACCAGGTCCTCGATCTCGTCGGCCTCGAACACGATCACGTCGCCGGTGGGCGGCTCGGCGTCGGTGTCGGGGATCCGGATCACGATCCCGTCGTCGGACGCGACCGCCTGCCCGTCGAGGCCGTAGCGCTCCCGCAACCGGGCGTTGATCGCCAGCGCCCACGGTG
>JBAZRQ010000455.1:0-3098 GCA_041662925.1 Nocardioides sp.
TCCCCGACCCGGTCGAGGGCACGGTCGTCGGCGAGCCGGTGCTCGAGCTGCGCGGCGCCGGCAACGGGTACGTCGACAGCGTCGACCTGACCCTGCGCGCCGGCGAGGTCGTCGGCATCTCCGGACTCCAGGGCTCGGGCCGTACCGAGCTCTTCGAGGCGATCTTCGGGGTCCGCCCGTTCACCCGCGGCCACATGACTGTCGGGGGCAAGGAGGTCCGCCCACGCTCGCCGCGCGCCGCGATCCGCGCCGGACTGGCGATGATCACCGAGGACCGCAAAGCCACAGGCCTCGCGCTCAACCAGACCATCCTCGACAACACCCTCGCCGTCGTCCACGCGGTCTTCCCCCGCCGTACGCCGCGAGCGCGCCGCGACGTCCCCGGTCTGCTGTCCTCCCTCGCGGTCTCGGCCCGCGCGACGGACCAGGAGGTGCAGTACCTCAGCGGTGGCAACCAGCAGAAGGTGGTCCTCGCGCGCTGGCTGACCACGCATCCCCGCGTCGTCCTGATGGACGAGCCCACCCGGGGCATCGACGTCGGCGCCAAGCACGCCATCTACGAGCTCATGCGCACGCTGGCCGCCGACGGCGTCGCCGTGCTCATGGTCTCCAGCGATCTCCCGGAGGTGATCGGGATGTCCGACCGGATCCTGGTGATGCGCGACGGGCGGCTCGCCGGCGAGCTGCCCGCGGGCTCGACCGAGGAGGCCGTCCTCCAGCTGGCCACGGGTGTCACCGGGGTCACCGCCACGGGGACGGAGGTGCCCCGATGAGGGCTCGTCTGGAGAACCTCACCTCGACCGGCATCGTCCTCATCGTCTTGGCGTTCACCCTGGTCGTCGGCGCGATCCTCACCGCTCTCGAGGGCCGCAACTTCCTCAGCACCGGCAACATCTCCGCGATCCTCACCGGCTGCTCCATCCTGGGCTTCATCGCGATCGGGCAGACGCTGGTGATCCTGATCGGCAGCCTGGACCTGTCGGTGCCGTTCGTCGTCAGCCTCACCAGCGTGGTCGCGGCCGGCCAGATGAACGGCGACCCGGCCCAGGTCGGCCCGGCGGTGCTGCTCGCCCTCGGCATCGCCGCGGCGATCGGCCTGGTCAACGGCCTGGTGGTCAGCCTCCTCAAGGTGCACGGCTTCATCGCCACTCTCGGCATGGGGCTCATCATCAGCGGCTATCTCGCCACCAACTACCAGGGCAGCCATGGCCTGGCGCCCCGCTCGTTCCGGCTGATCGGGGCCACCCAGGTCGGGCCGGTCCCGGTGTCCGCGCTGATCATGCTCGGCTGCGCGCTGGCGGCGATCGTGCTGCTGCGCCGCACCCGCCTGGGCCACCACCTCTACGCCGTCGGCGGCAACCCCGAGGTCGCCCGCCTGTCCGGCATCCGCACCTCGGTCCCCGTGGTCGCCGCCCACGTCCTGTGCTCGCTGCTCGCCGCGATGGCGGGGCTGCTCCTCCTCGCCCGGCTCAGTGTGGGCAGCCCGACCATCGGCAGCCAGGGCGACTACGACCTGATGTCGATCGCGGCCGTGGTCCTCGGCGGCACCCTGCTGGCCGGCGGCAAGGGCAACATCGTCGGCACGCTCGCCGGCGTCGCCATCTTCGCGGTGCTCGACAACGTCATGGGCGTCATGCAGGTCAACCCGTTCCTGAAGGACGTGATCCGCGGGCTCGTCATCGTCGCGGCGGTCGCGGTCTACGCCCGGCGCGAGATCGACCGGAGGCCCGCCCGCTTCGACCGGCCCACGGGCCTGTCCGCCGTACTCCAGGAGAAGCCGTGAGCACGCAGCTCGCCGCCCACCAGCGCGGCTTCGCCGGCCGGCTCCTGGCCGCCGTCCTGACCCCCGGCGGCGCCGTCTACCTCCTCGCCGCCGTCCTACTGGTCGCCACGATCCAGGCCAACCCCAACTTCGGCGACCCCGGCGTGGTCATGCTCTTCCTGGGACGGACGGCACCGATCGCGATCGCCGCCATCGGCCAGTACTACGTGATCGTCTCCGGCGAGTTCGACCTGTCGATGGGCGCCGTGATCGGCACCCAGGTGGTGCTCGCCGGCAACCTGATCGGCGAGGACCCCGACCGCATCGTGCCGGTCACCGCGCTGATGCTGCTGGTCGGTGCCGCCGTCGGGTTCGCCAACGGAGTGCTGACCACGCTGCTGCGGGTGCCGAGCTTCATCGTCACCCTCGGCATGATGCTCGCGCTCGGCGGCCTGGTCTCCTACATGACCGGCGGCGCCGCGACGGGCAACCCGGTCGACGAGTTCCGCGAGGTCGGGCGCGGGCGCTTCGAGAACGTCCCGGTCGTGGAGTTCCTGCCCTACCCGCTGCTCATCCTCATCGTGCTGGCGATCGCCGCCTCCTGGCTGATGCGCCGCCCGTTCGGCCGCAACCTGCTCGCCGTGGGTGACAACCCTGGGTCGGCCGAGCGCTCCGGCTCGTCGCTGTGGTGGCTCAAGACCCGCGCGTTCATGCTCTCCTCGCTCGCCGCGTCGGTGTCCGGCATCCTGCTCGTGGGGTACGCCGGCGTACACCCCTCGGTCGGCGACGGCTACGAGTTCACCGCGATCACCGCGGTCGTGCTCGGCGGCGTACTGCTCGGCGGCGGCCGCGGCTGGGTGCTGTCCGCGGCGGTGGGGGCCATCGCCCTCGAGCTGCTCTTCACGCTGCTCACGGTGCAGGAGGTCGAGTCCACGTGGCGCGACACCGTGCAGGGCGTGATCATCATCGTCGCCGTCGCCGTCGCCGCCCGCGGCTGGCAGGCCGGGCGCCGGCCCCGCAGGACCCCCTCGTCCCGGACCACGGCCAGGTCCACCTCGACCACTTCGTCCACCCCATCCAACCTGCCCGACCCGGGCACGAACACAGGAGACAACTGATGCGCAAACGTCCACTGCTGAAGGGTGTCGCGGCAACCGCCGCAGCACTGCTCGTGCTCACAGCGTGCAGCACCGATGACTCGGTCGACGACCCGTCGCCCGATGCCGGGGACGACACGACGTCCTCGGCCCCGGCGGAGGAGCCCGCCGAGACCGACAGCGGCGAGTGGTTCGTCCAGGCCGACTTCGACGAGCAGGACGCGCAGCGTTCGGCGACG
>JBAZRQ010000456.1:0-3093 GCA_041662925.1 Nocardioides sp.
GGCCCCGTCGTCCTCACCGACGGCCTCCGCCTGCGGGACCGCTTCTTCGGCCGCATGCACGACGCCTACTCGCAGACCCTCACTGCGGCAGAGGCCGACCGCATCGACGACCTGCGCGACTACGAGGTCACCACCGACCCGGACTGGCGGACCACGGCACGACTCGAGGGCGCCGCGGACGTCGAGGCCAGCTCGTCGCTCTCGGACTCGCGGACGCCGGGCGGCACCCATCTGGGCAACCTCCCGTACGCGGCGGTCGACGGCGACAGCGCCACCGCGTGGGTCTCGAGGTCCGACACGAGCGGCCAGGCTCGGCTCCGGCTCGTCCTCGAGGCGCCGATCACCGCCTCCAGCGTGACGCTGACCGCGGGGCCGACGCCGCTGACGGCCACCCCGCTGCGGATCCGGACCGAGGCCGGCGTCACGGAAACCCTCTCACTCGACGCCCGTGAGCGGGTCGAGGTCGCGCTCCCCGACGGGCCGAGCTCCTGGATCCAGGTGGAGGACGCCAGCGGCAGCAGCGGCCGTCAGATCTCGATCGCCGAGCTCGACGTCCCCGGAGTCTCCGTCACCCGCTGGCTGGCGCCACCCACGGTGCCGACGGCCTGGGGTGCGCCGGACGTCATCTCGTTGGACGCCCGGCCCGACGCCCGCACCGGGTGTGCCCGCATCGGCATCAGCGTCCGCTGCTACCCCGACGAGCAGGAGGAGGGCGAGGAGACGGCTGGTCTCAGGCGGCTCGTGACCCTCCCCGAGGAGGCCGACTACGGCGTGCGCCTCCGGGCGGTGCCCCGCGCGGGTGCCGCGATCCCCCGGTTGCTGCTCGAGGGCCGGCTGGTCACCGTGGCAGGCTCGTCCCGCTCGACGACGGGCGCCTCGGCGTCCAGTGCCCTGGGGGCCGTGGACGGGAGCTTGGGAACCACGTGGATCTCAGCGTCCACGGACGCCACTCCGTCACTCGATGTCGCCTGGCTCGGCAAGCGCAAGGTCCGTGGCATCCAGCTCAGGCTGGACCCCAACGCGCCCGCCCGCCGCCCGACGGCCGTCACCGTGAGCTACCCCGGTGGCAGCCAGCGGGTCCAGCTCGACGAGGAGGGGCATGGGTCCATGCGCCCGGTCGAGGTGAACCGCCTCTCCCTCCTGTTGGACGGGTCGACCGACACCCCCAACCTCAGCTTCCAGGGCGTCGTCAGCTCCCTCGGCGTCGGGATCAGCGAGCTCACCGTCGACGGACTCCCGGAGCCCCTGGTGCCGCTCGCCACCAGCCCGGTCGACCTCGGCTGTGGCTCGGGGCCGGACCTGAAGGTAGGCCCGGTCTCGACTCGGTTGTCGACCGCCGTCGTGGGCGCGCCTGCCGACATCCACCAGGGTCTCCCGGTCGACCTCCGGGTGTGCGGCGATGCCGTCGTTCACCTGGTCGAGGGTGCCAACACGATCGAGCTGGGCGCCACCGACGAGTTCAGCCCCGCGACGGTCGTGCTCACCCGGTCCGGGGTGACCATCCCCTTGACCCAGGACGTGACGCCGGCGAGCACCGACCGCGCGGACGTGCTGCAACCGACCGACGGGGACGACGTCGTCGTCGAGCGCCACAACCACAACGAGGGATGGACCGCGACGCAGGACGGCAAGGAGCTGTCGCCGCTCACGATCGACGGCTGGCAGCAGGGTTACGCCGTGACCGCGGATGCCGCGCCGGTGACCACCGAGTTCGCCCCGGGTACGCCGTACCGCCTCGGGCTGGCCGTCGGCGGCGTGACCCTGCTGCTCAGCCTGCTGCTCTACGGCTGGTGGCGGCGCCGGCCACCGGCTCCCCGGGGCGACCCGCTCGAGGAGAGCAGGTACGCCACGGCCGCTGTCGTGGTCGGGTTCGCCCTGGGCTCCGGCCTGGTGGCCGGCTGGGCCGGGCTCGCCGTCTTCGCCGTCGCAGGCGCTGCGCTGTGGGTGGGCCGGAGGCAGCACGACGCAGTGGGCAGCTGGGTCGCAGCGGTGCCGGTCGCCGTCGTGGGTGCCTGGAACGCGATCCAGCCCTGGGGAAGCGCGAACGGGTGGTACGGCTCGCACGCCACCACCCAGCTGCTGATGGTGGTCGCCCTGGCCCTGGTCGCCGTCCCCCTCGGTCGCAGCACACGGCCACGGCGCCGGGCCTAGACGGTCGTCACCGACACCGACGGTCCGGCCCGACGTCCGCGGAGGCGCTGGATGGGGCGCTCCATCCCGAAGTGGAGCAGCTCGGCAGCGGCGACACTGACCAGGAGGGTCACGGCCAGCCGCTGCCAGCCGTACCCGCCGAACTGAGCCCAGTCCGACACGTGACTGATGAGGTGCAGCACCAGGATGTGGATGCAGAACACGCCGTAGGAGATATGGCCGAGGTGCCGCAGCACGGGCGCCGCCATCACCCTGGCGTACAGGCCGCGCTCGTCGGCGAAGGTGGTGCCCAGCACGATCAGTCCGCCGATTCCGGCGTAGAGAAGCATCTTGGTCAGCAACTGCGCCGGAGTCGCAGGCGCGAAGATCGGCGGTCCGGCCAGCGGCGTGCAGGCGATGGCGAACAAGGCCCCCGCCAGGACCCAGCAGACTCCGGGCTGACGGCCGAGTCGGACCACCGCGGCGAAGAGCCCAGGGTCCGGGACGCGGTCCACGCCGCCCGCCTGCAGCACGTGCTCGTGCACCTCCGAGAGCGCGATGCCCACGACGAACCACACGAGAGTCGTGGGCAGCCACTGGAGGTACAGCGGCGTGTGCTCGACGAGCCACTGGGGCTGGCTGAGGACCCACACCGCGGTCACCGCGACAGACAGCACGATCATCGCCAGGACCCTCAGCTCCGTCCGGCTCCCGCGCACGGCCCGGTTCCAGCCGAGCATGATCAGAGGCAAGAAGACGTAGAAAGCTATCTCCGTCGCCAGGCTCCACATCTGCGTGAGCCCGGCCGGCAGACGGTCCATGACGTACATGTCGCTCAGGGTGAGCGCCCGCACCCAGCCCAGGAACCCCGCACCGGCGTTGTCAGTCAAGAAGGCCATCGCCAGCACCGCCGCGACCCAGTACACCGGCAGGACGCGCAGCCCGCGCTTCCACAGGTAGGAA
>JBAZRQ010000457.1:0-3089 GCA_041662925.1 Nocardioides sp.
CGACAGCTCGTGGGGGTACTGCGTCATCCGGCGCGCGGGCTCGGGGATGCCGACCTGCCGCAGCAGGTCGGTGCCGCGCTCGGTCGCCTCCTTGCGCGAGCAGCTCAGGTGACTGCGCAGGGTCTCGGTGAGGTGCGCCCCGATCCGCTTGACCGGGTTGAGCGAGGTCATCGGGTCCTGGAACACCATCGCGACCTCGGTACCCCACAGGCGTCGGCGCCGACCACGGTCGAGGGCATGGATGTCCTGTCCGCCCAGCAGCACCCGGCCGGTCACGGTGGTTGTCTGCGCATTGCTGATCAGGCCCATGACCGTGCGGCCGAGCACCGACTTGCCGGACCCCGACTCCCCCACCAGCCCGAGCGTCTCGCCCGGAGCGACGGTGAAGGAGACCCCGTCGACGGCGCGCACGTCCCCGCGCGGGGTGTGGAAGACCGTGTGCAGATCCTCGACGACGAGGAGAGGCTCCCGAGGTGCTTCGAGATCGGTGGTCACAGCTTGGCGCTCCTCGGGTCCCAGCGCTTCTGCGCCTTCTCGCCCAGCAGGTTGAAGGAGAAGACGGTCAGGAACAGGCACACACCGGGCACGACGACGATGAACGCGTGCTCCTGCATGACGCCGCCCTGCCCCTCGGAGATCATGTTTCCCCAGGTGGGCGCGGGCTGCTCGATGCCGAGCCCGAGGAAGGAGAGCGACGCCTCCGCCACCACGAGCATCGAGATCATCACCACGGCCATCGACAGCACAGGCAGTACGACGTTGGGCAGCACGTCGCGACGCAGCAGCCGCAGCCGCCCGGCGCCCAGGGCCCGGGCCGCGAGCACGTACTCACGTTCGGCGACCGTGATCGTGTTGGCGCGCGCCAGCCGCACCATGCTCGGGATGGTGAGCAGCGAGAGCGCGAAGGCGATGCTGCGCACGCTCGGGTCGAGCACCGTGCCCAGGGCGATCAGCAGGATCAGCGGCGGTACGGCGAGAAGCGCGTTGGCGAGGACGCCGACGACCCGGTCGGTGGTGCCGCGGACGAAGCCGGCGATCATGCCGACCCCTCCCCCGACGACGGTGCCGATGAGGACGGCGATCAGGGCGACCAGGATCGAGGTACGGGCGCCGTGGACGGCACGCGAGAGCACGTCGAGGCCGTAGTTGTTCGTGCCCAGCGGGTGCTCGGAGCCCAGGTCCGGCGGGGCGAAGATGGGCGAGGCGAGGCCGGCGACGGAGTCGTCGTGGTTGCCCAGTGGCAGCCACGGCGCGAGGCCGGCGGCGCCCAGGACCAGGACCAGCCACAGCATGCCGAGGCCGAAGACGACGTCGACGGGCCGCCCGCGGACGCTCGCGGCGACGCGGCCGAGACCGGCGATCGCCGCGAGCAGGCCGGCCACGAGCAGGAGCATCCGGGCCGGGGTGACCAGCGCGGCGCTGGTGGCCGACCACCAGGCGAGGCCGAGGCCGCCGACCAGGAGGGCCGCGCCGAAGACCGGCGACGCCCCCTTACCCACGACGCCGGACACGACGCTTGGCACGACGCTGGGGGGGACGGGTTCAGGCGCGAGCACGGCGGGTCCTCGGGTCGAGATAGCCATAGGAGCGGTCGATCAGCGTGTTGCTGAGGATGTAGATCACCGCGATGACCAGGACAGCTCCCTGCACGATCGGGTAGTTGCCCTGGTTGGCGGCGTCGATGACGAGCTTGCCCATGCCGGGCAGGGCGAAGAGGTACTCCACGATCACCGTGCTGCCGACCAGCCGGCCGATGCTCAGGCCGAGCACCGTGACCATCGAGAAGGACGAGGGACGCAGGGCGTCGCTCAGCATGATCCGCACCGGCGACAGGCCCCGGGCCCGCGCGGCCAGGATGAAGTCCTCGTGGAGGGTCGTGACCAGGTCGTTGCGCAGGATGCGGGTGAACATGGCCCCCTCCATCAGCGCGATGGTCAGCGACGGCAGGAAGGCGTGGTGGAGGTTGCCCGTGACGCTGGTGCCGAGCCGCACCCACTCGTTGCGGGGGAAGAGCTCGAAGGTGTTGACCAGCAGCGCGATCAGGAGCAGCCCGACGAGGAAGGACGGCATGGACAGCAGCCCGAAGCTGACCGCACTGATGGCCCGGTCGACGCGGCCGCCCTCGTGGTAGGCCGACCACATCGCCAGCGGCACCGAGATCACCAGCGCCATCGCCAGGCCGAGCACGGCCAGCTCGAGGCTGACGGGCAGCGCCGACAGGATCCGGCCGAGGACCGAGGTCTGCGGCGGCACGATCGACGTACCCAGGTCACCGGACAGCACGCCGCCCAGCCACTCGAGGTAGCGGCTGAAGAACGGGTCGTTCAGGCCGAGCTGCCCGCGCAGTGCTTCGTACTCCTCGGGTGTGCGCCCCTCGCCGAGGACGGCCACCGCGGGGTCGCCGGGCACGAGCGTGAGCAGCAGGAACACCCCGAGACTGACCAGCAGG
Source organism: Nocardioides sp. (assembly GCA_041662925.1). Classification (GTDB taxonomy): domain Bacteria; phylum Actinomycetota; class Actinomycetes; order Propionibacteriales; family Nocardioidaceae; genus Nocardioides. The sequence continues at coordinate 2,450 of JBAZRQ010000457.1, forward strand.
AGGACTGCGATCAGCTCGAGGGCGGGAAGGAGGATGCGGCGGGCCACGCGCAGAATCTCGCACTGGTGGAGAGCCGTCGAAGTGACGTGTCCCACTCACCGGAAGGTGCTAGGAGGCGGGCTCCGGCTCGGCGTACCCCTCGGGCTTGCCCCAGGTGGCGCCGCGCGTGGTCCGGCGGTCGACGAGCACGCAGCGGGTGCCGGTGTAGTTCGTGGGCATGCACTTGTTGCAGTGGTTGCACAGCGAACGGACGCCGGCGTCCGCCTGCAACCGGTTGACCAGGTCGGGCTCGCGGAGCAGCGCGCGCGCCATCGCGACGAAGCCGAACCCTTCTGTCATCGCGGTGTCCATGACGGCGCGGTCGGTGACGCCGCCGAGCAGGATCATCGGCAGGTCGACGGCCGCGCGGATCTGGCGCGCGTCCTCCAGCAGGTAGCCGTCGGTGTAGGGATAGCTCTTGAGCAGCCGGTGGCCCACCAGCTTCACCCCGGCCTTGATCGGCTGGGGCATGACGCCGGCGAACTCCTCGAGAGGCACGTCGCCCTTGAAGAGGTACATCGGGTTGATCAGCGAGCTCCCGGCCGTCATCTCCAGGGCGTCGAGAGTGCCGTCGGACTCCAGCCACTGGGCGACCGGGATC
>JBAZRQ010000458.1:0-3086 GCA_041662925.1 Nocardioides sp.
CGACCCCGAGCGCGTCGACCTCGTGGACGCCGACGCCGAGCGCGGCGCGTTCCTCTCCCCCATGCTGCTGCGTGCCCGCCCGGGCGCCGTCGAGCCGCACGACGTCGAGCCGTTCGGCCCGGTCAGCACGGTGCTGACCTACGAGAGCGTCGAGGAGGCGGTCGGGCTCGCCGCCCGCGGCAAGGGCTCGCTGGTCGGGTCGCTGGTGACCCACGACCCCGAGGTCGCGCGGACCGTCGTCCTCGGCCTCGCGCCGTGGCACGGACGGATCCTGGTGCTCGACCGCGACGACGCCGGCGAGTCCACCGGCCACGGCTCCCCGCTGCCGGTGCTCGTGCACGGCGGCCCCGGGCGGGCCGGCGGCGGCGAGGAGCTGGGCGGCGTCCGCGGCGTGCTACACCACCTGCAGCGCACCGCGGTGCAGGGCTCCCCCGACATGCTGACCGCGATCACCGGTCGCTGGACCAAGGGATCGGCCCGCGCCGAGGACGCCGTACACCCGTTCCGCAAGAGCCTGGCCGAGCTCCGGGTCGGCGACTCCATCGTGTCCGGCGCCCGCGAGGTGACCCGCTCCGACATCGACCGGTTCGCCGAGCTCACCGGCGACACGTTCTACGCCCACACCGACGAGGCCGCGGCGGCCGCCAACCCGCTCTTCGGCGGCATCGTCGCCCACGGCTACCTCGTCGTGTCGCTGGCCGCAGGCCTGTTCGTCGACCCCGACCCGGGCCCGGTGCTGGCCAACTTCGGCGTCGACGGGCTGCGCTTCCTCACCCCGGTCAAGGCCGGCGACTCGATCGCGGTCACCCTCACGGTCAAGGAGATCACCCCGCGCACGAGCGCCGACTACGGTGAGGTCCGCTGGGACGCCGTCGTCAGCAACGCCGAGGGAGCGCCGGTCGCGACCTACGACGTCCTCACCCTCGTCGCGAAGGAGTGGCCCGCCTGATGCCTCCCTTGACGCACCGGCTGACCGTCCAGTACTTCCGGCCCACCGACCCCGCCGCCTTCGAGGCGGCCTACCGCGAGCGGCACGTGCCGCTCGCCCAGGCGGTCCCCGGCCTCCAGCGGCTCACCGTGAGCACGCCCCGCGGCGGCGACGACGCGCCGTACCTCGTCGCCGAGCTGTGGTTCGCCGACCGCGACACCCTCCGGGCCGGCCTCGCCTCTCCCGAGATGACGGCCGCGGCCGCCGACGCCGAGACCTACGACGTCGCCTACCGGGTCGCGTTCACCGGCGGCGTCGAGGACCTCCTGCCGTAGCCGCGCCCGATACGTGGCACCCGGACGGCCGCATGTATGCTTCCAGCCGTCCGGAGTGCTCCCGCGTCTTGGGTCCGGAGTTGGCCAGGTAGCTCAGTTGGTACGAGCGTCCGCCTGAAAAGTGGAAGGTCGGCGGTTCGACCCCGCCCCTGGCCACCAGCACAGCAGGTCCCTGACCTGCGAGAGGCCCCCGTCGGAGTCCGGCGGGGGCCCTCCTCGTCTGCTCCCTGTCACCGCTGACAGCCGGTGCCCTTGAGTCTGCTCAGCCGTACGGCGGCGGCCATCGCGCGGTAGCCCGCGCTGTTCGGGTGCAGGTGGTCGCCGGAGTCGTACGCCGGACGCAGCCGCGACGGGTCTGAGGGGTCGCGGAGCGCTCTGTCGAAGTCGACGACACTGTCGGCCACGCCGCTGATCCGGATCCACCTGTTGACGATCGCGCGACGCCGGGCGGTCTCTTGGGAGCCGTGGCCCTCGCCTTGCCCCGCGCCGCCGGTCGGCGTCAGGGTCCCGAGGTGCACCGCCAATCCGGCCCGCCGGGCGCGGAGCGCGAGTGTTCGTAACCCCTCGATCAGTCTGCGTGCAGTGAGCGACTCGTCGTTGCCCAGGTCGTTGAGCCCCTCCATGAGGATCAGGTCCGTAGCGCCGGGCAACCGCAGGGCGTCGGCCTCGAACCGGTCGAGCGCGGCGTCGCCGTACGGCCACGGGCTCTCGGCATCGGCCAGCACCCGGTTGCCGCTGATCCCGCTGTTGAGCACGGACAGCGGGGGCGTCCGGTTCGACCTGATGCGGGCGGAGAGGAAGTCGGGGTAGCGCGCGTTCTGGTCGATCGCCGCCGGGTCCTCGATCGGTCCGGAACCGGTCACCTGGAACCCGTCGGTGACCGAGTCACCGAAGGCGACCACTGCCCCGGCTCGACGAGGGGCGAGCACGTCGACCCCGGAGAGGAAGTACCAGCCGACCGAGAACATGTGCCGGGTCTCCAACGGGAACGCGAGACCGGCCTGATCCGCGGCGTGGTCGCCCGACCCGCTGACGGACAGGTAGCTGGTCTGGTTGGTGACGAAGTGCTCGGTCGGCCGGTCAACGACGTCGGGGATGTGCAGACTCACCAGCAGGTCGCGGCCGGGACGAGCGTGCAGCGCGACGGGGTCGCTGACCACGTCACGCCCCGGCTCGAGGGTGGTCTCCCGCTCGCCGCCGAAGGTCAGCGACCGCACAGTCCCCGGCACGGCCGCGGCATCGTGATCGCGCAGAGCGACTGTGGCATGGGCGATCCTGGCCGGACTCTCGCCGTACCGGTGCGACAGTCGGACTCGCACAAGCTTCCCGCCGAGCGTGGGGCGCACGACCATGCGCACGGTCTGCGCCGCCAGCGGCCGCGTCCCGGGGATGCCGCCTTGGTGGCCAGCGTTGCTGGGTGCCGCCGCCCACGCGCCAACCCAGTGCCGTCCCGCGCAACGCGCTGCTGCCTCAGCTGGCTCGTCCAGATAGGGCCCGGTGAGCGCGACACCAGCGAGTGTCAGCAAGATCGCGATGCCTACGACCGGAAGCCGGGCCGGACGGGACATGGGTCCTCCTGGACGAGATGCAAACACCGAGGACCCAACGAGAGTGAATCGCCCCGGGTTATGTGAAGGCTCCCAATCCTGGGCGACGCGGAAGGAGCGGAGGTCCTTCTTGGGGTCCGTGAGCATCCCTCGGACCCCTCAGGAACGACGGCTGATGGCCGATCGAGGGTCCTGACATGGGTTCTCTGACAACGGTGGTCGGTGTGGCTGGACGCGCTGCGGCGGCGGTCGGGGGCCTGCTCGCGCTCATCATGC
>JBAZRQ010000459.1:0-3066 GCA_041662925.1 Nocardioides sp.
CTCCGCCCGCTTCGCCGGCGCGGTCGTGTCGTTCGTCCTGGTGGCGGTGATCCTGCTCCAGACCTCGGTCACCCTCGGCATCGTCGTGCTGGTCGGCGTGCCGTTCCTGATGCTGCTGGTCGGCCCACTGCTCTCGCCGCTGCAGCGGCGCAGCGCGCGGCAGCGCGAGCTGATGGGCGAGCTGTCCAACACCGCGACCGACATCGTCGGCGGGCTGCGCGTGCTGCGGGGCATCGGCGGCGAGCAGGTGTTCCACGAGCGCTACCGCCGCGAGAGCCAGACCACCCGGCGCGCCGGCGTCGAGGTCGCCAAGCTGCAGTCGGTGCTCGAGGCGCTCCAGGTCTTCCTGCCCGGGGTGTTCGTGGTCGTCATCGTCTGGCTGGGGGCCCGCTACGCCGTGGCCGGACGGATCACGCCGGGAGAGCTGGTCGCCTTCTACGGCTACTCGGCCTTCCTGATGATCCCGCTGCGCACGGCGACCGAGTACGCCAACAAGCTGATCCGGGGCCGGGTCTCGGCCCGCCGGGTGTGCCGCGTCCTCGCGTTGACCGCCGACGTCGTCGACCCCGTCGACCCGGCCCCGGAGCCCCCGCCCCATTCGGAGCTGCACGACCGGCGCAGCGGGCTGCGGGTCCGCCCCGGCCTGGTCACCGCGGTCGTCAGCGAGCAGCCGGACGACTCCGCCTCGCTCGCCGACCGGCTCGGGCTGTGCGCGGCCGAGGTCGACGACGACGTCACGCTGGGCGGCACCCCCCTCACGGCGCTCGCGCGCTCCGTCGTACGCCGCCGGGTGCTGGTCTCCGACACCGGCACCGCCCTGTTCGCGGGCCGGCTGGCCGACCGCCTCGACGTCACCGGCCGCGCCCGCACCGACGGGCGCCTCGACCGGGCGCTCTTCACGGCGTCGTCCGACGACATCCTGGAGGCGCTGCCCGAGGGCCTGGACACGACCGTGACCGAGCGCGGCCGCAGCTTCTCCGGCGGCCAGCGGCAGCGGCTGGTGCTGGCGCGCGTGCTCACCGTCGACCCCGAGATCCTGGTCCTGGTCGAGCCCACGTCGGCCGTCGACGCCCACACCGAGGCCCGGATCGCGTCCCGGCTGCGCGACCACCGGGCCGGCCGCACCACGGTGGTGACCACCAGCAGCCCGCTGATGCTGGCCGCGGTCGACGAGGTGGCGTTCCTGGTCGACGGCGTGGTCGTCGCGACCGGCACCCACGCCGAGCTGCTGCGCACCCACGCCGGCTACCGCGCCGTGGTGACCCGCGAGACCGAGATGGTGCCCGTGGCGGGGGGCGCGCGATGAGCACCACCCTGCCCATCGCCGGGCCGGGCGCGATGCGCTCCTACGTCCGGGTGCTGGTGCGCCGGCACCCCCGGTTGGTCTGGGGCGCGGTCGCCCTGCACGTGTGCGCCGCCCTCGCCGCCCTGGCCGCCCCGCGGCTGCTCGGTGGCCTGGTCGAGGCCGTCGAGACCGGCACCACCGTCGGCCACGTGGACCGGGTGATCGCGCTGCTGGCCGGCGCGCTGGTGCTGCAGACGGTGCTCACCCGCTACGCGCGCTACGTCAGCCAGGTGCTGGGCGAGCAGGTGCTCGCCGAGCTGCGCGAGGACTTCGTCGGCAACGCGCTCGCGCTCCCGGTCGGCGTGGTGGAGTCGGCCGGCTCCGGCGACCTGCTGACCCGCACCAGCCGCGACGTCGAGCAGCTCGGCTGGTCGGTGCGCTGGGCGCTGCCCGAGTGGACGATCGCGGTGATCACGGCGGTCCTCACGTTCGCGGCCGCGGTGAGCGTCGGCTGGTGGGTGGCCCTCCCCTGCCTGCTGGGCGTGCCGCCGCTGGTGATCGGGCTGCGGTGGTACCTCGCCCGCGCCAAGGACGGCTACCTGCGCGAGAGTGCGTCGTACTCCACCATCAACGCCACGCTGACCGAGACCGTCGAGGGCGCCCGCACCGTCGAGGCGCTCGGCCTCGGGCGCGAGCGCGTCGACGCCATCGACGGCGACATCGCGGAGTCCTACGAGGCCGAGCGCTACACACTGTTCCTGCGCACGGTGTTCTTCCCGGCGATGGAGGTCAGCTACCTGATCCCGACCGTCGCGACCCTGCTGTTCGGCGGCTATCTCTACACCCAGGGGCAGGTGTCGCTCGGCGACGTCACGGCGGCCACGCTCTACGTGCAGATGCTGATCGACCCCGTCGACCGGATCGTCTCGATCCTCGACGAGCTGCAGATGGGCGCGGCGTCGCTGTCGCGGCTGCTCGGCGTCGCGCAGGTGCCCGACGACCGGCAGGTGTCGGGCGAGCAGCCCGACGGGGAGCAGCTGGCGGCCCAGGACGTGCGCTTCTCGTACGTCGACGGGCGCGACGTGCTGCACGGCATCGACCTCGAGGTCGGGGTCGGTGAGCGGATCGCCATGGTCGGTCCGTCCGGCGCAGGCAAGTCGACGCTCGGGCGGCTGCTCGCGGGCATCCACCCGCCCCGCACCGGCTCGGTCACGGTCGGCGGCGTGGGCCTGGTGGAGCTGCCGCTCGACGACCTGCGCGGCCACGTGGCGCTGGTGACCCAGGAGCACCACGTGTTCGTGGGCACGCTGCGCGAGAACCTCGCCCTCGCGGCGCCGCCGGGCGCGAGCAACGACGACATCCGGGCCTCGCTCGCCGCGGTCGACGCGCTCGACTGGGTCGACGCCCTCCCCGACGGCCTGGAGACGGTGATCGGGTCCGGCGGGCGTGCGGTCACCGCTGCCCAGGCCCAGCAGATCGCCCTGGCGCGGCTGGTGCTGGCCGACCCCCACACGCTGGTGCTGGACGAGGCGACCTCGCTGATCGACCCGCGGGCGGCCCGTCACCTCGAACGCTCGCTCGCGGCCGTGCTCGAGGGCCGGACCGTGATCGCGATCGCGCACCGGCTGTTCTCGGCGCACGACGCCGACCGGGTTGCGGTCGTGGAGGACGGCGTCATCTCCGAGCTGGGCTCGCACGACGAGCTGGTCGCGGCGGGCGGCTCCTACGCCGCCCTGTGGGAGAGCTGGAACGGCCGGGGCTGACCCGCCGTCCAGGGTTCT
>JBAZRQ010000460.1:0-3058 GCA_041662925.1 Nocardioides sp.
GCGGTGGCCGAGGCGCTGCGCAACGTCGGGCGCCACGCGGGCGTCCCGCACGCCGACGTCGTCCTGTCGGTCGTGGGCGAGGCGGGGCTGCTCGTCGAGATCCTCGACCGCGGGCACGGGCTCCAGCCGGGCTTCGCCCCCGGGTTCGGGCTACGCCGCTCCGTGATCGCGCGGCTGAGCGAGGTCGGAGGCGAGGCACACGTCGAGGCGCGGCCGGGAGGTGGGACCCGCGTCACCCTCCGGTGGCAGCCGCCTCGGACCGCCGCCGTCGCTCCGCCCGACGTCCAGGCTCCGGAGCTGGCCCGGATCCCGCGGAACCCCCGGCTGTTCGCTGCCGCGTTCTCGGCCGTCCTGCTCGTCGGCGCCCTGTACCTCGCCGCCCGCTACCCCACGGCGGACGGCTCGAGGTGGGGCGACGCCCTCGTCTGCCTGGGCGTGATCGGCTACCTCGCGTGGGTCGTCCTCGCCGTCCCGCGGCCGGTGGCCCTGCGCTACGCCCACCAGGCGGGGTTCCTGGTGCTGCCGGGGCTGCTCGCGGTCGGGCTCTACACAGCCGGTGAGAGTGGGCTGCGCAGCTTCGACTGCTGGATCGTCGGTCTCAGTGGCATCCCGGTCGTCCTGCTCGCGATGGTGCGTCCGACCTATCCGGTCCTGGCGCTCGCGGGCCTCGAGAGCGCCGTCGTGACCGCAGCCGCGGTGCTCGACCCCACAATCACGCCACTCGACGTGCTGTCACCGATCACCCAGACGCCCATGTTCGTCGGGCTGGTGGTCTACGGCGTCAGCGCGATCGCCCGCGTACGCCGCGCCGCCGACGCGCACGAGGTCGCACTCTCCTCGGCGCTCGCCCGGAGCCAGGAGGTCGCCGCCCGCGAGCACGCGCTCGGCTCGCACTATGCCTGGCTGAGCAGCGAGGTCCGTCCGTTCCTGGAGGCGGTCGCCGACGCCGAGGCCGACCCCGACGAGAGTGCCGTGTACCAACGCGCCGGCGTGCTGGCGCTCGCCGTGCGCGACGAGCTCTCCGTCCCGGCCCAGCTCCCCGAGGCGTTCCGTCAGCACATCGCGAGCGCCCGACAGCGCGGGATCCGGGTCCGGGTCCGCGCCAGTGACCAGTGGTCGCCCACTACCGGACACAGCAAGCTGGAGGAGCTCCTCGGCCTGCTGTCGGGCGACGAGAGCCTGACGGACATCACGCTCTCGCTCCCCCGGACCTCCGCACCGCTGCGCGTCGTGGTCCGGCCGCGGCTCTCGACGCTCCAGCACTCGGCAGCGGTCAGGCTGCTGGGCGCACGGCTGCTGGACATCGACGAGGACGACCTCGCCTCGATCATCACCCTCCACCCAGGCCAACCGGAGTACGCATGAGCAGCACGATCAGGGTCGCCGCGATCGACGACCACCCCATCGTGCTGCGAGGGATCCAGGCGGTGCTCGCCGACAGCCACCCGGACCTCGAGATGGTCGCGATCGCCGGCACCGTCGACGACCTGCTCGTCGGCCCCGGGCGCGACGCGCACGTCGTACTCCTCGACCTCGGTCGACCCGACGCCCGGTCTCCGGGCGAGGAGGTCAGCCGGCTGGTGGCCGTGGGGCTCAAGGTGCTCGTCTTCACCGGCGAGGACCGGCCGGTCCCGATCGCCGCGGCCGTGCAGGCGGGCGCGAGCGGCCTCGTGCTCAAGGCCGACCCCGAGGACGTGCTGGCCCAGGCAGTGCGCGACGCCATGGCCGGCGAGCTGGTGTGCTCGGGCCCGGTCGCGAGCGCGCTGGTGGGGCAACGCGAGCTGGTCGTCCAGCTGTCGGCCCGACAGGTCGAGATCCTCGAGCTGATCGCCGACGGCGTCCCCCGCCGCAGCATCGCCCGCAGGCTGACCATCACCGAGAACACGATCGCCGAGCACCTCAAGCGGATCGTCGCCAGCTACCGCGCGCAGGGCGTCGACCTCGGCAACGCCCACAGCATCGTGCGCCGGGCCCAGCGCGACGGCCACCTGTGAACGCGAAGACGCCCCGGGGTCTCGGGTCCCCGGGGCGTCGGAGCCGCCTGTCAGAGTCGAACTGACGACCTAGTCATTACGAGTGACTCGCTCTACCGACTGAGCTAAGGCGGCGTGCCGCCCGGCGAGGCGAGACCTGCCGGGCAACCCGCAGAAGTATACGGACGCCGGTCGGCGGGGTCGAAACGCGGGCCGTCAGGCAGGCGCTCAGCACTCCAGGCCGTCGTCGGGCACGGTCCCGTCGGTGAGGTAGGCCTCGATGGCGGTGTCGACGCACTCGTTGCCGGCGTTGTAGCCGGTGTGGCCGTCGCCGTCACGCGAGACGAGCACTCCGGACTCGAGCCTCTCGGCGAGCCCGACCGCCCATGCGTACGGCGTCGCCGGGTCGCGGGTGGTGCCGACCACGACGATCGGGGCCGCACCCTCGGCCCGGATGTCGAGCGCGGGCTCGGACGACTCGACCTGCATCCCCTTGCAGTTGACCAGGCTCCACGCGAAGACCCGCCCGAAGGTGGGCGAGACCTCCTCGAACGCCCCCACCTCGGCCTCGACCTGCTCCGGCTCGACGTAGAACGGGTCGTCCAGGCAGTTGATGGCGTAGATGGCCTCGGTGCTGTTGTCGAGGTAGGTGCCGTTCTGGCGCGAGGCGTAGGCGTCGGCCAGCAGCATCAGCGTGGTGCCGTCGCCCTCGAGGGCGGTGCTGAGGCCCTGGCTGAGGAGGTACCAGTAGTCGCGGACGTAGAGCGGAGTGACGACGCCGTAGAAGGCGCTGCCGACCGTGAGCTCGCGCCCGTCGGAGGTGGGCAGCGGCTCCTCGTCGATGTCGGCGAGCAGGTCGCTGATCGTCTCCAGGCCCTCCTCGCGGGAGTCGCCGAGGAAGCAGCTCGGCGTCTCGTCGACGCAGTTGTCGACGTAGGCACCCAGAGCGGTCTCGAAGCCGCCGGCCTGGCCGAGCGTCAGGTCGCGGGAGGACAGGCCGACGTCGACCGCGCCGTCGAGGACCAGCCGGCCGACCTTGTCGGGGAACAGCTCGGCGTAGGTCGCGCCCAGCTTGGTGCCGTAGG
>JBAZRQ010000461.1:0-3056 GCA_041662925.1 Nocardioides sp.
ATCGAGACCAAGGCACTTTTCACCCGCCAGGGCGCCAACGGCGTACGCCAGGTCAACGTCCGCGGCCTGGTCGCCACCGCGTTCACCCACCGCGACTCCCGCGCCGGCGACCCCGATCTGCACACGCACGTCGCGGTCGCGAACAAGGTCCAGACCCTCGACGGGAAGTGGCTGGCCATCGACGGTCGGCCGCTGCACAAGGCGGTCGTCTCGGCCTCGGAGACCTACAACACCGCGCTCGAGCGACACCTGGTCGACGCCCTCGGCGTGCGATTCGCCGAGCGCCCGAACGAGGATGCCCGAAAGCGGCCGGTGCGCGAGATCGTCGGCGTCGACCCCGACCTCAACACCCGGTTCTCCAAGCGTCGGCTCAGCGTCGAGGACCGCCGCAAGGTCCTCGCCGCGGCGTTCCAGGCCACCCACGGCAGGCCGCCGACACCGATCGAGACGCTGCAGCTTGCCCAGCGGGCCACCCTGGAAACCCGCGAGGCCAAGCACGAGCCGCGCTCGCTGGCCGAGCAGCGCGAGACCTGGCACCACGAGGCCGTCGAGGTGCTCGGCACCCCGCAGCGGGTCAAGCAGATGATCCACGGCGCGTTGAACCCGAAGGCGGCGGCACGGTCGCTGGCCGACTCAGCATGGTTCGCCAAGACCACCGACCGCATCGTCTCGACGATGGAAGGCGGCCGCAGCACCTGGCAGTACTGGCACGTCTACGCCGAAGCCCAGCGCCAGGTTCGCGCCGCGAACGTGCCGACCAACCAGGTCTCCCAGGTCGTCGACCTTCTGGTCAGCGAGGTCCTCGACGGCCATTCGGTGAGCATGGCCCGACCCTCGGACGGGATCAGCGAACCGGCCGAGCTGCGACGGGCCGACGGTGCCTCGGTGTACACCACGGCGGGCTCGGACCTGTTCACCTCGAGCAAGGTCCTCGCGGCCGAAGAGCGCCTGGTGGCCGCCGCTGGACGCCACGACGGGTACGCCGTGGAGGCGTCCTCGGTCGACTTGGCGCTGCTGGAGTCGACCGCCAACGGGATCACGCTCAACGCCGGTCAGGCGACCATGGTGCGGGAGATGGCGGCCTCCGGTGCCCGCCTGCAGCTGGCGATCGCGCCCGCCGGGTCCGGCAAGACCACCGCGATGCGCGCGCTGGCCAGCGCGTGGACCGACGGCGGCGGCACGATCATCGGTCTCGCACCTTCGGCAGCGGCCGCCGACGCCCTGCGGTCCCAGATCGACACCCAGACCGACACCTTGGCCAAGCTGACCCACTCCCTCGAGCAGGCCCGCCAGACCGGTGCCTCGGTGCCGGACTGGGTCGCCGGCATCGACTCCTCCACCCTCGTTGTGATCGACGAGGCCGGCATGGCCGACACCCTCTCCCTGGACGCCGCCGTCTCCTACATCCTCGAGCGCGGCGGCAGCGTCCGGCTGATCGGCGACGACCAGCAGCTCTCCGCCAGCGGCGCTGGCGGCGTGCTCCGCGACATCCGAGCCACCCACGGCGCGCTCCAGCTGACCGAGCTGGTCCGGTTCACCGACCAGGCCGAGGGTGCGGCCTCGCTGGCGCTGCGCGAGGGCAAGAGCGAGGCGCTCGGCTTCTACCTCGACCGCGATCGCGTCCACGTCGGCGACCTGGCCACCATGACCGAGGAGGTCTTCGCCGCCTGGCAGGGCGACCGCGCCGCCGGGCTGGACTCGATCATGCTCGCCCCCACGCGCGACCTGGTCAGTGAGCTGAACCAGCAAGCCCGCGCCCACCGGTTCGAAGGCGCTGACCCGGCCACGATCGGCCCGGTTCGGCGGCTCGCGGACGGCAACGAGGCCTCGATCGGGGAGCTGATCATCACCCGCGAGAATGACCGCCGGCTGCGCACCTCGGCCACGGACTGGGTCAAGAACGGCGACCGGTGGTTGGTGCTGGAGATCCACGACGGCGGCGACCTGACCGTGCAGCACACCCAGCACGGCCGCACCGTGCGACTGCCCAGTGACTACGTCCAGACGGCCACCGAGCTCGGCTACGCGTGCACCGTGCACACCGCCCAGGGCGTCACCGCCGACACCATGCACGGCCTGGCCACCGGGCAGGAGTCGCGCCAGCAACTCTACACGATGATGACCCGCGGTGCGACCGCCAACCACGTCTACCTCGAGGTCGTCGGCGACGGCGACCCGCACTCGGTGATCCACCCCACGCTGGTGCGGCCGCTCACCCCCACCGACATCCTCGAGTCGATGCTGGCCCGCGACGACGCCCAGCGCTCCGCGAGCAGCCTGATCCGCAAGCAGGCCAACCCCGCCATCCGGCTCGGTGAGGCCGCCCCTCGGTACCTCGACAGCCTCTACGTCGCGGCCGAGAACGTCCTGCGCTACGACACCAGTAGTCGGGATGGCGGCAACATGGTCGACGCCCTCGATGCGGCCGTGGACACGCTGGTGCCGGGCCTGTCCGAAGAGGCCGCCTGGCCGACGTTGCGGGCGCACCTGCTGCTCCTGGGTGCCGGCGGGGAGAACCCTATGGAGGCTCTGCGGGCGGCCGCCGGCGACCGGGAGCTGGACTCTGCCGCCGACCGCGCCGCGGTGCTCGACTGGCGTCTGGACGCGTCCGGGCTGCGCGACGCCGGCGCCGGGCCGCTGCCGTGGATGCCCGGCCTTCCCGACCGCCTGGCCGACGACCCGCACTGGGGTGCGTACCTGACCCAGCGCGCGCACCTGGTCGAGCAGCTCGCCGGCGAGGTACGCGTCCGGGCCACTGAGCAGGGCTCGCTCCCGGCATGGGCGCAGAACGGGATCCGGCCCGAGGACGCAACGGTGGCCGACGTCGAGGTCTGGCGGGCGGCCATGCAGGTCCCCGTCGACGACCGCCGGCCGACCGGGGCACCGCGGCTGCAGAAGGCCTCCTCGACCTACCAGCGGCGGCTCAACCGGGCCGTCACCGGTGACCACACGCCGGCACTCAAGGAATGGCGCCAGCTTCTCTACTCGCTTGCCCCGCAGGTCCGCGAGGACGAGTTCACCCCGCTGCTGGCCGAGCGGCTGGCCGCCATGTCGCG
>JBAZRQ010000462.1:0-3055 GCA_041662925.1 Nocardioides sp.
CCGTGCGCGAGCACGTCGACGGCCTCGACGGCGTCGTGCACTCGATCGCCTACGGCAACCCCGCGACGCTGCTGGGCGGCAACTTCCTGGACGGGCCCTGGGACGACGTCGCCCAGGCGATGCAGGTCTCGGCGTACTCCCTCAAGGCGCTCGCCCAGGCGTCACGCCCGCTGATGAGCTCCGGCGGGTCGGTCGTGGGGCTCACCTTCGACGCCACCGTGGCCTGGCCGGCCTACGACTGGATGGGCGTCGCCAAGGCCGCGCTGGAGTCCACCTCGCGCTACCTGGCCCGCGACCTGGGCCCCGAGGGGATCCGGGTCAACCTGGTGGCGGCCGGCCCGCTGCGCACGCTGGCGGCCAAGGCGATCCCCGGGTTCAGCGACCTCGAGGACCTGTGGAGCACCCGGGCGCCGCTCGGCTGGGACAACACCGACCAGGAGCCGACCGCCAAGGCGGTCTGCGCGCTGCTCTCGGACTTCTTCCCGGCGACCAGCGGCGAGATCGTCCACGTCGACGGCGGCTTCCACGCGATGGGCGCCTGACCACAGCCTGACTGTCGATGTGGCGCGGAAGCGCGGCGACGATAGCGTTCCCCGGTGACCTCTCTTGTCGAGCTCCGGGTCCTCGAGGGGCCGAATCTCTACTTCCCGCGCGCGGCCATCAAGCTGACGCTGGACGTCAGCGCCCTGGCCGCCGCCTCGGACGGCACCGCCCAGCGCTTCGCCGCCCGGATCGGCCTCAAGAACGCGCGACCGGGCTCACCCGAGAGCGGGTTCCGGCAACGGTTCGCGTTGCGCGCGGTCGGACGGCTGGTGCGGGCCGTCGCCCAGGAGGCGGGTACGTCGCGGCTCGCCGTACGGGTGCGACCGACCAGCGACCAGCACCAGATCGTGGTGGCCTACCCGTGGTCGCACCGCGAGCGCGCGCAGGAGATGGGCCGGGCCATCGGGGACGTCCTCGACTCGCTGCTGAGCACCGACATCGAGTCCGCCGTCGGGTCCGCCGCGGAGCGGGTCGCGGCCGCGGAGCCGGGAGAGCCTCCGCACACGCTCACGCCCCGGGTCCCGGTGGTGGCGGTCACGGGCACCAACGGCAAGACGACGACCTCGCGGATGATCGCCCACATCGCCCGCGCCGACGGCCGGCTGGTGGGGTGGTCCAACACCGACGGCATCTACGTCGACGGGGAGCTGGTCGAGGCCGGCGACTACTCCGGGCCCAGCGGGGCCGGGCGCGTGCTGTCGCATCCGGAGGTCGAGCTGGCCGTCACGGAGACCGCGCGTGGCGGGATCCTGCTCAAGGGCATCGGACTGACCCGCAACGACGTCTCGGTCGTCACCAACGTGTCGGCCGACCACCTCGGGCAGCAGGGCATCGACACGGTCGACCAGCTCGCCGAGGTCAAGGCCGTGGTGCCCCGGATCACCCGCCGCGGCGGCTGGGCGGGGCTCAACGCCGACGACCCGCGCGTCTACGACATGCGCAACGTGATCAAGGCGAAGCCGTGGGTGTTCAGCCGTGACCCCGACTCCCCGGCGATCCGCGAGACCCTCACCGCGGGGGGCCGGGCCACCACGGTGATCGACGGCTGGGTGTCGGTGCTGACCACCAAGTCCGACCCTGACCCGCTGATCGAGCTGGTCGACGTGCCGATGACCCTGGCCGGGCTGTCGCGCTTCAACGTGGAGAACTCCCTGGCCGCCGTCTCGGCCGCCCTCGCCATCGGGATCCCTCGCGACGTCGTGGTCGAGGGACTGCGGAGCTTCCTGCCCGACGCCGAGCACAACCCGGGGCGGATGAACTTCTTCACCATCGGGGACACCTCGGTGGTCATGGACCTCGCCCACAACGAAGCGGGGCTGGAGGCGCTGATGGAGATCATGAACGGGGTACGGCGCCCGGGCGCCCGGCTGCTGCTCGGCCTCGGGGTCGTCGGCGACCGGCAGGACGAGCTGATCGAGAAGCTCGGCGAGATCGCGGCCCGGGACAGCGACGTGATGGCGATCGGCCACAAGGAGCGCTACCTACGGGGCCGGAGCGTCGAGGAGCTCGAGGAGCTGATGCGCGCGGGCGCCGAGCGGGTCGGCGTCACCGGCGTGCCGGCGTACCCCACCGAGGTGGCGTGCCTCGCCGCGCTGGTGGGTCAGGCGCTGCCAGGGGACGTGGTCGGGCTGATGTGCCACGCGGAGCGGCAGGAGTGCTACGACTGGATCGAGGAGCACGGCGGGGTCCCGGACTCAGCCGACGCGCTGGCCGCCAAGGTCCGGGCCGCGGCGGGCTGAGGCCAGCCGGACCCACGGCCAGGTCATCAGGGCCCACACCACCACCACGATCCCGATCTCGGCCAGCACGTAGACCGGCCACGGGCCGAGGAGGTCGAGGATCGAGCCGCCGCCCGGCTTGCGCTGCAGGTAGCCGTAGTTGGTGCCCGCGATCTCGTTGAACGTGTAGGCACAGACCGCCCAGACGAAGGTGGTCGCGACGGTGAAGCGGTAGTCCCGCCAGCCCGGCGCGAGCCCGCGGCCCCAGACGAGGAACACCGCGGCCCAGACGACCAGCAGGTGGATGACCCAGAAGGCGAAGAAGCGCACGTCGGGGAAGTCCTCGCCGAGGGACGGCGTGATGATGGCCTGGGTGGTGAGCACGAGCCCCCAGAAGTAGGTCAACGCGACGGCGTACCGGTGGTGCGTCCACAACGCCACCGCCGCGGCGATCCAGGCCAGGTCGCTCAGGTGGAACGGCAGCGACACGCCGAGCTCGAACCGGGTGATGACGTCGTAGACCTGCGTGGGCACGTGCACCAGCGGGATGGCGACGGCCGCGCCCCGGCTGACCCACCGGCTCCCGGCGCGGCGCTCCCAGCGCCCGAGCAGGACGACGAGGGGCAGACCGACGACGAAGACCGCCAGCATCACTAGGTGTGGGGGGCTGTAGGGGTCCATCGCGGTGCCTCAGACGTCGCCGGGGTCGAGGTGATGGCCGGGGGTGCCGAACTCGATGTCGCCCTCGATGACCAAGGCCGTGAGCCCGCCGGTGGTGCGCGTCTCGTGCGGCT
>JBAZRQ010000463.1:0-3054 GCA_041662925.1 Nocardioides sp.
AGGTCGTCGAGGAACGCGAGGTCCACCTCGTGGCCCTCCAGCTGCCAGCCCAGGCTGCGCACCCCGGCGGCGTCGAGACCGCTGCGGGGGGCCACCGCGACCACGTCGACCCGCCAGGCCGCGACGGCGTCGACCAGGTCGAACCGACCCGTCGCGCCGTCCCCCGGCCAGGGCCGGGCCGCGCCGATCTCCCCCGTGCCCGGGTCGACCGCGCAGCGGCCGACGACCCGCCAACCGCGCCGGCCGGAGCCCCGGGCCGCCTCGGCCCGGGCCGCCTCCGGCCCGCCGACGACCAGCACCCGCACCGGCCCGCGCAGCCACCGGAGGCCGACGCCGGCGGCGAACGACGCGGCGGCGACCGCGGCCGCGACCGCGACGACCTGGTGCAGCGGCACCCGGTCCGCACCCACCACCGCGACGAGCAGCGCCGTGGCCGCGAGCAGGGTGACGAACGCGCGCACCGAGGTGTGCACCCGCAGCGGCACCCGGCGGACCACGGTGTCGCGGACGACCACCCGCGTGCCGCACCAGCCGAGCAGGGTGCCCACGGCCACCCGCTCCGGGACCCCCACCGCGGCGGCACTGGCGGCGACCAGCAGGCACAGACCGAGGTCGACGGTCCAGGCCGTCGCGGCGAACGGGGCCGGCCGGCGCCACGGAACCGACGCCGACCGGCCGGCTTCCCGGAGCGGACGCACCGACAAGGCCTGCCGCGGGGCCCGGCGCGAGGGCCGCGGCGAGAAGACCTCGGGGGCCGACAGGTCGCTCTGCGCTGTCATGCGGGTCTCCTTGCCGTCGTCGGTGAGCGAGGACGCTCCGACGGGTCGGTTCCCAGTTCGAGAACACCGTCCACTTTCAGAACGCTGTTCTCACATTGCCCACTCGTGCGAGGTTCAAACCAACACGCGCAAAGAGTTTTCAAGCCGCGGATCGCCAGTTGCGTCGCGCTAGGCTTCTGGCGCTCGTCTAGACCGTTGCCGTCAATCGTTGGGGAGTGCTCGGCGCATGGTGAGACCCACCACGAAGTCGGAACAGCCCGGCGAAGGCGACTCGCCGTCGTCGGCCAGACCGACGCGTCGCGAGCAGATCCGGCAGATGACCGTCGAGGACATCAAGGCCGCGGCGCACGAGCAGCTGACCCAGCAGAGTGCCGGCAACGTCTCCCTGCGCGCGGTGGCCCGCGAGGTCGGCCTGGCCCCGTCGGCGATCTACCGCTACTTCGAGTCGCAGACGGCGCTCGTGGCCGCGGTGGCGGTCGACGCCTACCACAGCGCCTCCCAGGCGCTCGGCGCCGCCAGGCAGCGCACCCGGTCCTGCCCCGCCCGCGACCAGCTCGAGGCCGTGTTCACGGCGTACCGACGCTGGGCGCTCGACAACCCGGCCGAGTTCAAGCTGATCTTCGCCACCGACCAGTCCCTGCTGACGGTCGGACCCGGAGGGCTGCCGTCCGCGACGCTCCACGAGTTCTTCGCGACCCCGGTCCAGATCTTCGTCGAGGGGATCGCGAACGGCCAGGTGGACACCGGTCGCGCCGTCCTGCAGCTCGAGGCCAGGCTGACGCCGGAGATGGAGGAGGTCCGCGCCACCCTGCTCGGGCTCGGCGACCGGTCCCTGAGCGACCACCAGATCGCGGTGCTGCTGTCGGCGTGGTGCAGCGTCCAGGGGTTCGTGGCCCTCGAGGTCTTCGGGCAGCTCGGGTGGTTCGTGGTCAACCCGGACGAGCTGTTCGCGGCTCATGTGCGCGGCGTGCTGAGCGCGGCCGGCATGCTCACGCCCGAGGACCCGGCGGCCGGCTGAGGCCTCCGACCAGCCGCAGTTGGTCGGAGCTGCGCGGTGGTCGCGGGAAGCCCAGCGCGGCCTGCACCGCCGCCGACAGGGCGCTGCGAGCGACCAGCAGGTCGTGCCCGTTGCCCCCGTCCAGCACCGAGACCATCCACTGGAGCGCGTCGACGTCGTAGCCGCCGGCGGCGACCAGCGCACCGGTTCCGTGCCTGCGGACCAGCTCGCCCAACGCGTCCTCGGCATCCGCGGTCACCACGAACGACCCGCCCTCGAGGGCGTCGCGGACGTACTGCGCGGTGACCGCGGTCCGGGCGTGCACGACGTCGCCCGGGACGGACCCGGGCCGCTGCTCCGGCAGCTCGTCCTCCACCGTCACCAGGAACCCGTCGTCGAGCACGCCGATCGACCAGCCGGCCGCGTCGAACCACTGGCAGGCGTTGCGCGCGACCAGGGCCAGGCGCTCCACCACGGTGTGCGAACCCATCAGGTCGAGGCGGTTCAGCGTGTCCTCCACGAACATCGTGGCGCGGTCACCGGTCGTGGAGCACGCGGACAGAACCGTGCCCATCAGGCCCACGATCTGCCGGGCGACGCGTTCGTCGCGCTCGTCGAAGGGCCGCCCTCGACGGCGGATGTGCACCATCGACCACCGGCCGAAGGCGGTGTCGGTCGGGATGCTCAACAACGCCCGGTCATCGGGTCCCGGTAGCGCGCCGGCGGGCGACATCAGGACGTGGTCGGCCTCCAGGGCCTCACGCAGTGCTTGATCAAAGACGCGTGGCATGAAGCCACCCGTGTCGACGTCCCCCGTCAAAGACGCGGGAGCCCCCCATGGAACATGATCCACTCGTACTTCCCCCAGATTGAACGCAAGAACCTTGCGCCCCCCCCGATCGCGGGTCCCCGGCCCGCGAGTGGAGTGTAGGCCGATTTCCGGGAGTTGAAACCATACGAAGAGTTATGTATTGAAGCGCTGCTGGGTGGCCGCCAATCCTTCGGTCACGAGCGACTCGACGGCGTCGGCGGCGGTGTCGACCTGGAACGGCACGGACTTGCGCTCGGTCGTGGAGTAGTTGGACAGGACGAAGTCGGCGACGTCCTGCCGTCCCGGCGGTCGGCCGATCCCGATCCGCACCCGGTGGAAGTCGCCGGTGCCGAGCGAGGACCGCAGCGACCTGAGCCCGTTGTGCCCGTTGTCGCCGCCACCGAGCTTGACGCGCATCGAGTCGAAGGGGAGGTCGAGCTCGTCGTGGATCGCGATGATCCGCTCGG
>JBAZRQ010000464.1:0-3050 GCA_041662925.1 Nocardioides sp.
GGGGTCCTGGCCCGGCAGGTCGGTCCAGGCCGCGTCCAGCGCGGCCAGCGGCGTGACCCAGTGGGAGATCGACGTCGCGAACGACTTGCCCAGGAACGGCCCGAGCGGCACGTACTCCCAGGCCTGGATGTCGCGTGCCGACCAGTCGTTGAGGCCGACGACACCGAAGACGTGGCGCGCGAAGTCGTCGTGGGCGACGGAGGTGCCCCGCTCGGAGCCGGCGCCGACCACGAAGCCCAGCTCGGCCTCGATGTCGAGGCGGCGGCTCGGGCCGAACGTCGGGAGCTCCTCGTCCGGGGCCTTGCGCTGGCCGTTCGGCCGGACCACCGGCGTGCCGCTGGGCACGACCGTGCCGGCGCGGCCGTGGTAGCCCACGGGCAGGTGCCGCCAGTTGGGCAGCAGCGGCTCCTGGTCGGGCCGGAAGATCCGCCCGACGTTGGAGGCGTGGTGCAGCGAGGCGTAGAAGTCGACGTAGTCGGCCACCTCGAACGGCAGGTGCAGCGTCACCTCGTCGAGGGCGTACGACGGACGGTCGGCCTCGGCGGCCGCGCGCGCCTGCTCGCGGGTCTCGGCCCAGGCGTCGGGACCCAGCGCCATCAAGGCGTTGAGCGACGCGGAGGCGAGCTCCGGGCGGCCGGTCGCCGCAGGCAGGTCGAGGACCCGGTCGCCGACGCGCACTCCGACCCGTGGGGCGGCGTCGGCGGGCGAGAACACGCCGTACGGGAGATGATCGAGCTCGGCGTTCATGCGACCAGCCCCAGCTCTCGCAGGTCGGCCAGCGGTTCTGCGACCGAGCAGGAGCCGAACGACGTGAACCACCGCCGTACCCCGGTCAGGTCGGCTGCCGCGAGGGTGGCACCGTCTCGCTCCTCGAGGGTCGCGACCACCTCGTCGCGGGCCGCGCCGTCGAACGCGAGCCGCGTCGCCGCCAGGACGTTGACGAACCCGTGGCCTCGATCGTGACGCACCGCGTGATGCAGCCCGGCCGTGCACTTGAACGGCGTCTCGCGGTCGAGCGCGGCGTCGACCCAGCCCGCCAGCGTGGCGGACGACGGGACCTGGTGGGGCTCCACGCCACCCGTGCGGAGCTTCAGTCGCAGCTCGGCGCCGGCCACCACGTCGGCGGCCGCGAGCCACTGGTGCGTCGGCTCGGCAGCGGGGAGCTCGACGTACACGGGGACGTCGTCGCCGAGTGCGCCTTCGGCCCGGGCCGCGTCGACCGCCGCGACGACCCGGCGGGCGTTGCCGGCCAGGTCGTCGAGGTCGCGCAGGGCGATCTCGAGCCCGGCGAGCTCGAGGCCCAGCCGTTGGCAGAGGCCGGCCGGGCCGGTGATCTGGCCGGCGCCTCCGGTGACCACCACGGAGAGCTTCGCGTCGAAGCCGCGGACCTGCGGCAGGTCGGTGTCACGAAGCACGAACGTGCCGACCAGGCCGGCCCCCTGCTCGTCGGTGCGGGCGGCGTAGGCCGCCGTCGCGTCGGGCAAGGGGGCATTGCCGGGCGGGAAGATCGCGGCGTCGTCGACGAGTCCGGACCAGAGGCCGGACCAGACGGGTTCCAGGGTCGCAGGCACGCGGCTACTCTAGCCATGCCACAGATAGCGGACACAAGCGTCCGACTAACGAACGTTGGAGGAGTCATGGCGTACTACCGGCAGGTCGGGGACGTCCCGGCCAAGCGGCACACCCAGTTCCGCGACCCCGACGGCCGGCTCTACTACGAGGAGCTGATGGGGGAGGAGGGCTTCTCCTCCGACTCCTCGCTGCTCTACCACCGCGGCGTCCCCTCGGCGATCGTCGCCTCCGAGGTGTGGGAGCTGCCCGACCAGACCCGCACGCCCAACCATCCGCTGATGCCGAGACACCTCAAGCTGCACGACCTCGCCACTGGTTCCTGCGCGGTCACCGGTCGCCGGCTGGTGCTCGGCAACAACGACGTGCGGATCAGCTACGTCGTCACCGGCACCGACGCCTCGCCGCTCTACCGCAACGCGATCGGCGACGAGTGCGTCTACGTGGAGTCCGGGTCGGGCACCGTCGAGACGGTGTTCGGGACGCTGTCCTACCGCACCGGCGACTACGTCGTCGCCCCGCGCGCGACCACCCATCGCTGGCGGCCGGCCGAGCCGAGCCGCCTCTATGCCGTCGAGGCCAACAGCCACGTCGCGCCGCCCAAGCGCTACCTGTCGCGCTACGGGCAGCTGCTCGAGCACGCGCCGTACTGCGAGCGCGACCTGCACGGCCCCGACGGAGTGCTGCTGGAGGAGGGCCACGACGTCGACGTCCTGGTCAAGCACCGCGCCAACGGGCAGCTGCTCGGCACGCGGATGACCTACGCCACGCACCCTTTCGACGTGGTCGGCTGGGACGGCTGTCTCTACCCCTACACGTTCAACATCGACGACTACATGCCGATCACCGGCAAGATCCACCAGCCGCCTCCGGTGCACCAGGTCTTCGAGGGGCACAACTTCGTGATCTGCAACTTCCTGCCCCGGAAGGTCGACTACCACCCGCTGGCGGTGCCGGTGCCCTACTACCACTCCAACGTCGACTCCGACGAGGTGATGTTCTACGTCGGCGGCGACTACGAGGCGCGCAAGGGCTCGGGCATCGGCATCGGGTCGGTCTCGCTGCACCCGGGCGGGCACGCCCACGGTCCGCAGCCCGCCGCGATCGAGGCGTCGCTGGGGGTGGAGTACTTCGAGGAGTCGGCGGTCATGGTCGACACCTTCGCCCCGCTCGACCTCGGCGAGGCCGGCCGGGCGGTCGAGGACCCGGCGTACCCCTGGAGCTGGGCGGGCCGCTCGCTGGGCGAGCGTCCGGACGCAGACGCCGGCGGGGACGACCCCGCCGTCTTCTCCAACTCCTGAGCACGTACGTCGGCGGCGTCGGGCACGATGTCGGGATGGACGACGTCGTGTTCGAGCTGGACGCCGAGCTGTGGGTCGCTGAGTCGATGGACCCGTGGGTCTTCGTGACCCTGCCCGCCGACATCGGCGACGAGGTGCGAGAGCTGGCCGGACCGCCGCGCGGGTTCGGCTCGGTGCGGG
>JBAZRQ010000465.1:0-3047 GCA_041662925.1 Nocardioides sp.
GGTGGGCGCCGGCGCCTGGGTCGCCTGCGCCTGCCAGGTCCCGAGCCCGATCCCCAGGGCCAGCACGGCCACGGGCGCGAGCATCTTGTTGAGCATGAGTCCCCCTCACTGCGCGGCCCCCTCCCGGGACCGCGAACTTAGGGAACGCTAAGCGCCACCACTCCGGCCGGCCATGGCTCGAAGTGACCTGGGGTAGACACGGACTAGTGGAGGATCACCGGCCCGAGCCGGCTCCTCCCCTGCCCGGTGCGAGCCTGGAGCGCTCGGCGCCGGGTGCTCGCGCGCCGCGAGCCCGGGTTGTCGGGTGAACGAGCGGCTACACCAGGGCGCGCCGCATCAGGACTCCCTCGCGTGGCGGCTCTCCCCAGTGCCGCCGACCCTCGACGATAGGACGCGCCCCGGCGCGGTCGCCATGTCCCGAACGGGTTGGCCCGTTCGGACTAGGTGCCACCTGGGGTGGTGCCCGCCCTGGATCCTGCTCGTATCCTGCGCGCGTGACCTCTGACGACGCCGAGTTCGGCGAAGAGCTCGTCCGCCTGGCCTCGGCCGACAACTTCCGCGACGTGGCCGGGCCGGGCTACCCCACCGCCGACGGACGCCGCGTACGACGCGGGGTGCTGTTCCGCTCCAACGAGCTCACCCTGACCGACGAGGACGCGGATGCCCTGTCCAGGCTTGGGATCACGGCGATCTACGACTTGCGAGACGCGCACGAGGTCGAGGCCCACCCGGACGCCCCGGTGCCCGGCACGACCTGGCGGCACATCGAGGTGAAGGGCATCCCGATGGAGTCCGTCGCGACCCTGGCGTCGCGTGAGGAGGGCCTGTCCGTGATGGGCGAGGTCTACCGCGGCTTCGTCGACAAGGAGGGTGGTCGCGCGGCGTTCGGCGAGCTGCTCCGCGAGATCGCGGCGGGCCAGGGCCCCCAGCTCTTCCACTGCACCGCAGGCAAGGACCGCACCGGCTGGGCGTCGGTACTCCTGCTGCACCTGGCGGGGGTGGCACCCGAGACGATCCTCGAGGACTACCTGACGACCAACACCATCTCCTCGGCCACCCGGACGAAGTATCTCGGCATGGTGCGCGAGCACCTCGGTCCCGACAAGGTGGACGTCTACGAGACGGTCATGGTGGCCGACCCCGCCTACCTGCAGCAGGCCTACGACGCCGTGGACGCGGCGTACGGCTCGATCGACGGCTACCTCACCGACGGGCTAGGCCTTGCTCCCGACACCCTCGCCGCCCTGCGGGCCCGGCTCGTCGACCAGCCGTGACGTCGGTGGAGGCCGCATACCGGCCTCCTTCTCGTGGCCGTCGAGCACGATCTCGTAGGTGTCGCCGTCGCGACCGTCGAAGCGCACCGTGACCGTCTCGAAGCCCTTGTGCCGCTGCATCTGGGCGTACATCGCATAGGCCCGACGGTCCGCCTCGGTCAGGTCGACCGCGTCAGTGAACGGGGTCAGCAGCGCCCGCGGCCACAGCCGCCGGGCGAGCACGACGTTGACCTCGACGCCGAGGACCCCGATCACCGAGGCGATGTAGATCAGGCCGACCAGCCCGAGCACCAGGCCGAACGTCTTGTTCATCGAGCTGGTGCCGGACAGGACGCTGGTGGCGTAGACCGAGCCGAGGTGCTGCAGCCCCTGCCACAGCAGGGCCACGAAGAACGCTCCCGGCGCGGCCCGGCCGAGGTGGTGGCTGCGCGCGGCCGCGAGCCGGAAGAGGGCGGTCAGCACCAGCCCGACCACGACCACGGTCCCCAGCACGATCGCCCACCGGACGGCACCGTGGATGTCCGCGCCGATGACCGCGGTGTTGCTGCCGGCCGCGCCGAGGACGGAGAGGCCGAGCACCGCGACCGCCGCACACGCCAGCAGCGCGAGGCTCTTGAACCGCAGCAGGAACGGGTTGGGCCGGCTGTTGCGCGGGACCCCCCAGGCGGTGGCCATGACGTTCTGGATGGCCAGCCCCAGGCCCAGGCAGCCGTAGAGGGCCGCCAGCGCACCGACGACGACCGCGGTCGTGGAGCCCTGCAGCCCCTCGGGCCGGCCGAGCTGGTCGCCGATGATCGGGAACTGGCTCAGCGCCGAGTTGAGCACGTCGTCCTGCAGCTCAGGGTTGCCCTGGAGCACGAAGCCGAAGATCGAGGAGGCCAGGAGCAGGAGCGGGAAGATCGCGATGAACGCGTAGTAGGTCAGCGTCGCGGCGAGGTAGTTGCCCTGGTCGTCGAAGAACTTGTAGAGGACAGCGATCGGTACGCCGAGCACCCGGTGCCGGCGTTGCACTCGATCGGCGCTCCCGACCACGTTGACCACGTCATGCACGGTACCGGCGTGCGCGTCACGGGAAGACCAGGTTGCCGTCCGGGTCGGTCTCGAACAGCTCGACCCCGGTGGCGACCACCGGAGCGTCAGCCGCCAGGGCCACGGCGATCTTGTTGGCGGCGTTGCGGGTGACGTCGAGCGCCACCTCCACCGCCTGGGCGGGGGTGAGGTGCTCGCGGACCGCCGCCACGTCGGCGTCACGCAGCCGCGAGGGCGTCCAGATCATCGCGTCGGTCAGGGCCAGCGCGGCCTGCGCCGAGGGGGGCAGGTCGCTGCTGCGGTAGTGGTCGACGGCGTCGAACGTCGCCGCCCGCGCCCCCGCCTCGATCGCAGCGAGGCTGCGCCGCGACTTGCAGATCCGGCACTCGTGCTGGCGGGCTCCGCGCAGCCGCACGAGCTCGGTCAGCACCGGGCCGAGGGCGTCGAGCCGGGCCACCTCGCGCATGAAGGTCTCGACGACGCCCCAGGAGTCGGTGGTCGCCATGGGCGGCGGGTCCCACCACTCGTCCGGCCCGAACAGTGCCTCGAGCACCGCCCGCAGCCGCGGCACGAAGTCGGCGACGAAGACCACCTGGACGGCCGGGAACAGCGCGTCCGCGACCGCCTCGGCCCAGGCGGCACGCAGCTCGCCGTCGACCATCGTCACGTCCACGGCGAACTGCTCGGCGAAGGCGACGACGGCCGGCGGCGGCACCTGCGAGGGACGCCGTGTCCCTCGCAGGT
>JBAZRQ010000466.1:0-3044 GCA_041662925.1 Nocardioides sp.
CGGTGTTGGCCAGCAGGTCGCGGTCGTCGGAGACCCGCCCGGGGATCTGCTGCTGCACGGTCTCGATGAACGACGTCAGCAGGAACGACCCGATCCCGGCGAGCCACCACTGGCCGGCGCCGAACAGCAGCAGCAGGAACACCCCGATGGGGACGAACAGCGCGATGTTGGCCAGGAACTCCAGGCGGTCGTAGTCGACCGACTCGGCGTAGCCGCGACGGTGCAGAGCGTCGAGCACACGCAGGATCAGCTGCTGGTCGTCGGGGCCGATCGGCTGGGGAGTCAGCGTCAGCCAGCCGACGAAGACCAGGTAGCCGCCGGACAGCAGGCTGAGGAAGGGATGACGGTGCAGCACCCGCCCAGTGTGCCTGTCACACCTGAGCCACGTGATGCGTCGTCAAGGTGACCGCGACCGCGGCCGGGCACGCCTTAGTCTGGCTGCCGCGCCGGACAGCACCACAGATGGAGAGACGTGATGAGCACGCACCCCGCCGACAGCCACGACCTGATCCGCGTGCAGGGAGCGCGCGTCAACAACCTGCAGGACATCAGCGTCGAGATCCCGAAGCGCCGGTTGACGGTGTTCACCGGGGTCTCCGGCTCCGGCAAGAGCTCCCTGGTGTTCGCGACCATCGCCGCCGAGTCGCAGCGGATGATCAACGAGACCTACAGCGCGTTCGTGCAGGGCTTCATGCCGTCGCTGTCGCGCCCGGAGGTCGACCGTCTCGAGGGCCTCACGACGGCGATCATCGTCGACCAGGAGCGGATGGGCGCCAACCCGCGCTCGACCGTCGGCACGGCCACCGACGCCTACGCGATGCTGCGGATCCTCTTCAGCCGGCTGGGCTTGCCGTACGTCGGCCCGCCGACGGCGTACTCGTTCAACGTGCCCACCCGCAAGGCCAGCGGCGTCATGTCGACGGACAAGGGCGGCCATGTCGAGAAGAACGTCGTGAAGGACGCCGTCTACCTGGGCGGCATGTGCCCGCGGTGCGAGGGCATGGGCAACGTCAGCGACATCGACCTGGCCGCGCTGTACGACGAGACCAAGTCGCTCAGCGAGGGGGCGCTGACGATCCCCGGCTACTCGATGGACGGCTGGTACGGCCGGCTCTTCGAGGGCGTCGGGCTGCCGATGGACAAGCCGATCGCGAAGTTCACGAAGAAGCAGCTCGACACGATGCTCTACGCCGAGCCGACCAAGATCAAGGTCGAGGGCATCAACCTCACCTTCGACGGGATCATCCCCAAGATCCAGAAGTCGATGCTGTCCAAGGACCCCGAGGCGATGCAGCCGCACGTACGCCGCTTCGTGGAGCGCGCCGTGACCTTCCAGACCTGCCCCGACTGCGGAGGCACCCGGCTGACGAAGGAGACGCTGTCGTCGAAGGTCCATGGCAAGAACATCGCCGAGCTGTGCCAGATGCAGATCAGCGACCTGGCCGACTGGGTCCGTGAGCTCGACGAGCCGTCGGTCGCCCCGCTGCTCAGCGGGTTGCGGCACCTGCTCGACTCCTTCGCCGAGATCGGCCTGGGCTACCTCTCCCTCGACCGGCCGGCGGGCACGCTGTCCGGGGGAGAGGCGCAGCGCACCAAGATGATCCGCCACCTCGGCTCCGCACTCACCGACGTCACCTACGTCTTCGACGAGCCCACGATCGGCCTGCACCCTCACGACATCGAGCGCATGAACGGACTGCTGCTGCAGCTGCGCGACAAGGGCAACACCGTGCTCGTGGTCGAGCACAAGCCGGAGTCGATCGCGATCGCCGACCACGTCGTCGACCTCGGGCCCGGAGCAGGAAGCGGCGGCGGCCGCGTGTGCTTCGAGGGGACCGTGGAGGGGCTGCGGGGGAGTGACACCGTCACCGGCCGGCACCTGGACGACCGGGCCACCCTCAAGGAGACGGTGCGCGAGTCCACCAGGGCGATGGAGGTCCGCGGCGCGTCCACTCATAACCTCCGGGACGTCGACGTCGACATCCCACTCGGCGTGCTGTGCGTCGTCACCGGCGTGGCCGGATCCGGCAAGAGCTCGCTGATCCACGGGTCGGTCGCCGACCGGGACGGCGTGGTGGTCATCGACCAGGCCGCGATCCGGGGATCGCGGCGCAGCAACCCGGCGACGTACACCGGGCTGCTCGAGCCGATCCGCAAGGCGTTCGCGAAGGCCAACGGCGTCAAGCCGGCGCTGTTCAGCTCCAACTCCGAGGGGGCGTGCCCGAGCTGCAACGGCGCGGGCGTGATCTTCACCGAGCTGGGGGTGATGGCGACCGTCGAGTCACCGTGCGAGGAGTGCGAGGGCCGGCGGTTCCAGGCAGCCGTGCTCGAGTACACGCTGGGCGGCAAGAACATCGCCGAGGTGCTGGCCATGTCGGTGACCGAGGCCGAGGACTTCTTCGCCGAGGGTGAGGCCAAGACGCCCGCGGCGCACAAGGTCCTGGAGCGGCTCGAGGACGTCGGGCTGGGCTACCTGAGCCTCGGGCAGCCGCTGACCACGCTGTCCGGGGGCGAGCGGCAGCGGCTCAAGCTGGCTGCGCAGATGGCGGAGAAAGGGGATGTCTACGTGCTGGACGAGCCCACCACCGGTCTGCACCTGGCCGACGTCGCCAACCTGCTGGGCCTGCTCGACCGGCTGGTCGACGCGGGTTTGTCGGTGATCGTGATCGAGCACCACCAGGCCGTGATGGCGCACGCCGACTGGATCATCGACCTCGGTCCGGGTGCAGGTCACGACGGCGGCCTCGTGGTCTTCGAGGGCACACCTGCCGACCTCGTGGCCGACCGCACGACGCTCACCGGCGAGCACCTCGGGGCGTACGTCGGCGCCTAGGCTGTCGGCCATGGGGCTCTCGGTGGCGTTGGAGGACGGTCGGTTCGCGTGCGCGGAGTCGATCACAGGGTTTCTGCGCGCGGTAGACGCTCTGAGCGAGTACGAGCTGCTCGACGTGTCCCGGTGCCACGGATGGACCCGTCTCGATGTGGTGGTCCACGTGATCGGCGGCTGGGAGGAGATGCTGCGCGGGCTGGTCTCACGGGTCGAC
>JBAZRQ010000467.1:0-3041 GCA_041662925.1 Nocardioides sp.
CCGTCTGCCAGCCGGTCGGCCGGGTCGACGTCGTCGATCCCGGCGCCGGCCAGCATCTCCCGGGCCAGGGCCAGCGTCAGCTCGACCACGTCGGCGGGGCCGCCACCGGCCAGCACCTCGACCGACTCCGCGACCTCGATCGCGTTGCCCGCGGTGAGCCCCAGCGGAGTGCTCATGTCGGTGAGCAGAGCGACGGTGTGGACGCCGGCGTCCTTGCCCAGTGCGACCATCACCTCGGCCAGCTCGCGCGCCTTGTCGAGGTCCTTCATGAACGCGCCGGTGCCGACCTTGACGTCCAGCACGAGCGAACCGGTGCCCTCGGCGATCTTCTTGCTCATGATCGACGAGGCAATCAGCGGGATCGCCTCGACGGTGCCGGTGACGTCACGCAGCGCGTAGAGCTTCTTGTCGGCGGGCGCCAGGCCGTCGCCGGCGGCGCAGATGACGGCGCCCACGGACTCCAGCTGCGCGAACATCTCCTCGTTGGACAGGGCTGCCCGCCAACCGGGGATGGACTCCAGCTTGTCCAGGGTGCCGCCGGTGTGGCCCAGCCCGCGCCCGGAGAGCTGCGGCACGGCGACGCCGCAGGCGGCGACCAGTGGCGCCAGGGGCAGGGTGATCTTGTCGCCGACGCCTCCGGTCGAGTGCTTGTCGGCGGTGGGTCGCGACAGTGTGGAGAAGTCCATCCGCTCCCCCGACGCGATCATCGCGCCGGTCCAGCGTGCGATCTCGCGCCGGTTCATCCCGTTGAGCAGGATCGCCATCGCCAGCGACGACATCTGCTCGTCGGCGACGGCACCGTGCGTGTAGGCGTCGATCACCCAGTCGATCTGGCTGTCGGAGAGCTCGCCGCGCTCTCGCTTGGCGATGATCACCTCCACCGCATCGTGCTGCTCGGAGCCCATCTGCCCTCCCCTTTGCCGGAAAGTACCCACGCTAGCGCCGCACCCTCAGGCCAGGTCGCCGGGCCCGAACGCCTGTGGCAGTACGTCGGCCATGGTGCGCACGCCCTCGGGCGTCATCAGCAGGAGTCCGGGCGCCGCGTGCTCGGAGAGCAGCTGGCGGCAGCGGCCGCACGGCATGATCACCTCGCCGTCGCGGTTGACGCACACGAAGTGGGTGAGCTTCCCGCCACCGGTGGCCCACAGCTGGGACACCAGGCCGCACTCGGCGCACAGCGTGACGCCGTACGCGGCGTTCTCCACGTTGCAGCCCGTGACCAGGCGTCCGTCGTCCACCCGGGCCGCCGCACCCACGGAGTAGTGCGAGTACGGCGCGTAGGCGCGCCTCATCGCCTCCGTCGCCGCGTCGTGGAGCACCGACCAGTCGTCAGCCACCTCGGTCATCGATTCCTCCTCAGCCGTCGTCCCGCGATGGCCCACCCTGGCCCACCGGTCAAGTGTCCGCAAACACACCTGCCACGACTTCCCCCGCCACCGCGCCAGGAGGAAGGTCGCAAGTAGGTAACGGTGCCGCAACTAGCCACATACCAGAGCCCGATTCGATAGCGTGCTTAGGCGCCCCGCATCAGGCGGAGCGGAGACATGGAGGCAACAGTGAATAACTTGAGGAAGGCCGTTGTCGGCGGCATTGCTGCTCTTGCAGCATCCACGGCGCTCACCGCTTGTGGCGATGCTCCGGACGACGAAAAGTCGGGCGACAGCGGAGAGAAGACCAGCGACTTCCTCCCCTGCATCGTCTCCGACGCAGGCGGGTTCGACGACAAGTCGTTCAACCAGCTCAGCTACGAAGGTGTCAAGCAGGCTGCGGACGAGCTCGGGGTCGAGGTCACCGAGGTGGAGTCCAACAACGACAACGACTACGCACCCAACCTCGAGAGCCTGGTGTCCGAGGGCTGCGACACCATCGTCACGGTCGGCTTCAACCTGGCTGCCGCGACCAAGGAGTCGGCTGCGGCCAACCCCGACGTCGAGTACATCCTGATCGACGACGCTGCTGACGGCGGCGACGACGGCCAGACCTTCGACGGCAAGCCGGACCAGCCGAACATCAAGCCGCTGCTCTACAACACCGCGGAGGCCGCGTTCCTCGCGGGCTACGCCGCGGCGGACTTCTCGGAGACCGACGTGGTCGGCACCTACGGCGGCATGAACTTCCCGACCGTGTCCATCTTCATGGACGGCTTCAAGCAGGGCGTCGACTACTACAACGAGCAGAAGAGCACTGACGTCAAGGTTGTGGGTTGGGACGGCACGGACGGCGTCTTCACCGGCGGCTTCGAGGCCAACAACGTTGCGACGCAGACGGCCACCCGCCTGCTCGACCAGGACGTCGACGTGATCCTGCCGGTCGGCGGACCGATCTACCAGGGTGCGCTCACCGCGATCGCGGACGCCGGTCGTGACGTCGCACTGATCGGCGTGGACGCGGACTTCTTCGAGACCGACCCCAACACCCAGGAGGTCGTGCTCACCTCGATCCTGAAGAACATGAAGGTCTCGACCTACGAGGCGATCATGCAGGCGGGCGAGGGCGAGCTCGACTTCACGCCGTACGTCGGCACCCTCGAGAACGACGGTGTGGGCATCGCGCCGTTCCACAACTTCGAGGGCGAGGTGTCGGACACCGTCGTCACTGAGCTCGAGGAGATCAAGGCCGGGATCATCGACGGCTCGATCCCTGTCACGTCGTACCTCCAGCCGTGACCGAGTAGTGATCGTTCAGTCAGCAGCAGCCACAAAGTGACACGTCAGTGGGAGGTCCTCAGGGGCCTCCCACTGTCGTGTCCGGACTCGCCCTAGGATCACAGAATGAAACTCGCCCTGCGCAACATCACCAAGCGCTTCGGCTCACTCGTTGCCAACGACGACATCTCCCTCACCGTCGAGCCCGGCGAGATCCACTGCCTCCTCGGCGAGAACGGTGCCGGCAAGTCGACGTTGATGAACGTCCTGTACGGGCTCTATCCGGCCGATGAGGGCGAGATCGTCCTCGACGGCGAGGTGCAGCACTTCACCGGCCCCGGCGACGCGATGGCGGCCGGCATCGGGATGGTGCACCAGCACTTCATGCTCATCCCG
>JBAZRQ010000468.1:0-3039 GCA_041662925.1 Nocardioides sp.
CGTCCGTAGTTGCGTGCGGACAGGCCCAGCTTGGGCTTGATCGTCGCGCCGAGGAGCGGGCGGCCGTACTTGTTCAGCAGCTCGCGCTCCATGACGATGCCGTGGGCCGGGCCTTGGAACGTCTTCACGTAGGCGACCGGGATCCGCATGTCCTCCAGCCGCAGCGCCTTGAGCGGCTTGAAGCCGAACACGTTGCCGATGATCGACGAGGTGAGGTTCGCGATCGACCCCTCCTCGAACAGGTCGATGTCGTAGGCGATGTAGGCGAAGTACTCGCCCGGACGGCCGGGGACAGGATCGACCCGGTAGGCCTTGGCCTGGTAGTGGCTGTTGGCGGTCAGCCGGTCGGTCCACACGACGGTCCAGGTGGCGGTGCTCGACTCCCCGGCGACCGCGGCCGCCGCCTCGACGGGGTCGACACCGGCCTGGGGCGTGACCCGGAAGACCGCCAGGACGTCGGTGTCCTTGGGCTGGTAGTCGGGCGCCCAGTAGCCCATGCCGGCGTAGCTCTGCACCCCCGGGTCCCAGCGGCCCTTGGTCTGCTCGCCCTCGTCACGGAGGCTGTCGATGACCGTCATCGTGGTGGTCCCTTCTCTCGGCTTCCGGCCCAGCATGGGCTCGACGACAGATCAG
The DNA here is from genome assembly GCA_041662925.1 of Nocardioides sp. Taxonomy (GTDB): domain Bacteria; phylum Actinomycetota; class Actinomycetes; order Propionibacteriales; family Nocardioidaceae; genus Nocardioides. The sequence goes on from JBAZRQ010000468.1 coordinate 634, forward strand.
ACACAATGGAATCTTTTGCGGTGACACTTCACTGATCACTTACTCTTGGGCGATGCGGACCCAGGACCTCCCGGCCGCGGCAACCTGGGGGCGGCTGCAGACCTTCCTCGCCGTGTACGACGGCGGCAGCGTGCGCGCCGCCGCCGAGGCACTGCAGGTGACCCCACCCGCGGTCTCAGCCTCGGTCACGGCCCTGGAGTCGGCGCTCGGGACGCCGCTGTTCGCCAAGTCGGGACGCGGCATCAGCCCGACCGCGGCGGGTCACACGTTCGCGGACTACGCCCGGTCACTGGTGGGCCTGCTCGGTGAGGCCGCCGGGGCGGTCCGGGCGGCCGACCGGGGCCGGCTGCGGATCGGTGCCGTCGCGACCGCGAGCGAGTACGTCCTGCCGCGGTTGATGGCGAGCTTCGCCCGGGCCTGGCCGCTCGTCGAGCTGTCGCTGTCGGTGCTTCCGCGCGACGAGCTGTTCGCCCGGGCCGGGCACCACGAGGTGGACGTGGTGCTCGCCGGGCGGCCGCCGCGGGGCTCGGGGCTTCGCACCCGCGCGCGCCGCCCGAACCGTCTCGTCGTCGTCGGCCGGCCGGGCCTCGAGGGATCCGCCCTCGAGGCCACCTGGCTGCTCACCGGCCAGGGCTCGGGCACCCGGACCACCGCGCTGGACCTGCTGGCCGGGCTGGAGGCGACGCCTCCGCTGCTCACCCTCGGCACGTCGGGTGCGGCCGTCGCCGCCGCCCGCGAGGGGCTGGGAGTGACCCTCGTGCACGAGGAGGCGGTGCACGACCTCGCCGGCGACCTCACCACCTACCCGGTGCCGGGCACCCCGCTCGACCGGCCGTGGCACCTGTGCACCGCGACGACCCCGACCGCCGCGACCCGGCTCTTCCTGGCCCACGTCACCGACCGCGAGCGTGTCGGGACCGCGGCATTTCACACCCGGACTCCCCCGCAGGGGTGAGTCCACCCGGTCCGGGCGCCAGCACGATGACGGCATCCGCACCCCTGGAGGACCGAATGCCCCTGACCGCCCCGTCCCGTCAGCTCTCCGTCACCGCCCGTCGCCTCACCGCCCTGGGTCGAGGCATCCTGGCCGCCGACGAGAGCATCGCCACCATGTCGACCCGCCTCGAGGCCGAGTCGATCCCCGCCAGCGAGCGCACCCGACGCGACTACCGCCAGCTGCTCCTCACCGCGCCCGACCTCGCCGCGTCGGTCAGCGGCGTCATCTGGTGCGACGAGACCTTCGGCCAGCTGCTGTCCGACGACCGGCCGTTCCCCGACGCGGCCCACTCCCTGGGGATCCTGCCCGGCATCAAGGTCGACACCGGCACGGTGCCGTTCCCGGGTGTCGAGGGCGCCCTGCTCACCCGTGGGCTGGACGGGCTCGACGAGCGGCTCGCGTCGTACGCCGAGCGGGGCGCGGCGTTCGCCAAGTGGCGGGCGGTCTTCGACGTGGGGACCTGCACGGAGCGCTCGGCCCGGGTGAACGCCCAGGCCCTGGCGCAGTACGCCTCCAGCTGCCAGGCGCACGGCATCGTGCCGATCGTCGAACCCGAGGTGCTCGCCACCGGCTCGCACGACCTCGTGGCCGCGGCCACGACGGCGCGACTCGCGCTCGGCACCGTCTTCGACGAGCTGCAGCAGTCCGACGTGGACCTCACCGGGATCGTGCTCAAGCCGAGCTTCGTGACGCCCGGTCTCGACTGCCGGGACGTGTCCGCCCGCACCGTCGCGACCGTGACCTTCGACGTGCTCCGCGACACGGTGCCGGGGTCCGTCCCCGGCATCGCGTTCCTGTCCGGTGGGCACTCCGCCCGCGACGCGTGCGACTTCCTCGGCGAGCTCAACGCGGTCGACGACGCCCCGTGGGCGATGACGTTCTCGTTCGGCCGGGCCCTGGTCAGCGACGCCCTCGCCACCTGGGCGGGCTCCCCGGCCAACGTCACCAGGGCCCAGCAGGTGCTCCTCGACCGGTGCGAGCGCGCCGCAGCGGCCGTCCGCTGACCCTCAGAGGGGCAGCTCGACCAGCACCGTCGTCCCGCGCCCCGGCATCGACTCGAGGCGGAGCGAGGCCTCGATGAGCGCGCACCGCTCGGCGATCGAGGAGAGCCCGAAGTGCGGGACGTTCGGGTCCGTTGCCCGCGCGGCGCGGCGCTGCTCGGGCTCGAAGCCCACCCCGTCGTCCGTGCAGCCGAGCACGACCGAGTCGCCCACCCGGCGGAGCGAGAGGACGACCCGCTCGGCGTGGGCGTGCTTGACGGCGTTGCCGAGGGCCTCCTGGGCGATCCGGTAGAGCGCCGCGCCCTTGTGGTCGGGGACGTCGTCGAACGACGTGCCCTGGTCGGCGACCAGGTCGACGGCCGGGCCCTCCGGGCCGACCGCCGTCTGCACGAGCGACTCCAGGGCCGC
>JBAZRQ010000469.1:0-3031 GCA_041662925.1 Nocardioides sp.
TCGACCTCGATGCCGTCATCTTCTTGAACGCGACGGACTTTCCGATCGGCTTGCCTTCTTTGTCGCAGACGCCGCGCAACGTGAGCTCGACCATGTCACCGCCAAAGTTCGTCTCGGCGACGACTCGATCGGCCTTGTGCTTGTGATAGAGCGCGACGGTCAGCGCGCCCCAATCGCCTGGCGACATCACGCCCGACAGGTCGTCCAGGATGTACCCGTGGCCGTCTATGCCGATGCCGGCGACGCCGATCCCACACTCGTCGCTTTCGGCGTTGGCTGTTCCGCTGGGGTCAATCGCTACAACGATGCGCCGCATGGCTGGCGCCACGCGCACGCGCGCCTCGTCGATGTTCCCGCGCTTCCAGAGCGCACCCGCGGCGTCTTCGATAATCTTGGCAAGCAGCTCTTGCTCGCCCAGCCGTGTGCCCTCGTACTTGGCCAGGATCTTGTTGCGGAACGGGACCGCCAGGTTGTCGAGGTTTTCGTAGGTCGTGCCGCGCGTGACGACGGTGCTCGGGTCGGCCATCAGCGCCTTGATGAACTTCGTGGGACGCGGCGTGGTTGTCATCACGCAGCGCGGGTCCGCGCCTATGCGGAGTCCAAACATCAGTTGATCCCACGCATCGGGGTAGCGCCAGGACGCGCCCTCGTCTGTCCACGCGCCGTCATGCTGCGGGCCGCGCAGGCGGTCTGGCTCGTCGGCGCTGTAGGTTGTTGCGATCGCATCGTTCGGCCAGGTGAGCCGGCGTTTGCTGGGCTCCCACGTCGGCCTGAATAGCGGGTTTGACTTGGCGAGTATCCCCGACTCGCCCTCGACCATGACATCGCGCACGTCAGCCGCAGTTGCGCCCACCAGGGCAAGGCGACGGCGGCCGTTGTACTGCACCTCGTGGTTGATCCACTCCGACCCAATGCGCGTCTTTCCGAAACCGCGGCCGGCGAGCACCAGCCAGACGATCCAATCGCCGTCCGGCGGCAGCTGGCTCTCGCGGGCCTGAAAGAACTCAGCCATGAGACAGGCGCGCTGGTCGGGCGGTAGGTCATTCAGCGCCGCCGTTACTTCCGCCTGCCCCCCGCTTTCCAAGAGCGCGCGCAGCCAGCGCTGCAACTCCAGCAGCTGTGCTTTCCACGACGTCGGTTTTAACATTCAGTTTGTCCGGCGCATCCAGCCCCAACAGCTTCGCCATGCGCTCCATCGCCTTGAGCACCAGCGCCAGGTCTTTTGTCGCCCACGCCGCGCGGTCGACCTCGCGCGCCTCGGCCAGCTGCTCCGACATGTGCTCGGCATAGTCGCGCTTGGCGTCGGCCTGCCACTCGGCCTTGAGCGCGAGCATGTCTTCGTACACCTGGTGCTGCGACCATGCCTTTTGCGTCTCTGGGTTGACCACGCCACCCTGCTCGAGCGCCTTGACGATCTCGCGCAGGGAGAAGCCACGCAGGCGCAGCGATGCGACCTTGCGCTTTCGGTCAAGGCGCACGCCTTCGTTGCGCTGCCGGGTGTGGTTGGTGCCGTTAGCCATCGATCTGCTCGGCCTTCTTGCCAGAGAACTGCTCCCACCTGTCGATCGCGACCTGGCAGTAGCTCGGGTCGATCTCGATTGCGCGGCAGCGGCGGTTGAGTTGTTCGCAGGCGATCAGCGAGGTTCCACTGCCACAGAAGGGCTCGGCAACGACGTCAAGTGCCTGTGAACTATTCGACAGCGCGCGCAGGTACAGTTCGACCGGCTTCATGGTTGGGTGCAGATCGCTCTTCTGCGGCTTATCGATTTCCCACGTCGAGAACTGGCTGGCGTCACCATAGAACCTGTGCGAGCCATCGACCCACCCGTAAGCGATCGGCTCGTGCTTGTAGTGGTAATCGCAGCGCCCCAGGACGTGGTTGTTCTTGACCCATACGAGCATGTGGCGCAGCGGGAAACCACTTTGGCGCAAAGCTAGCAGGAGGAGGAGGAGGTCTCCCCCTTGTGGCCCGGTCACGTAGTAGGCGGCGCCGGGCGCGAGCGCTTCACGGACGGCGGTGAACGCGGCAATCCAGAACGTGCTCATTTGCTCGGGCGTCTGGTGATCGCCCTCGATCGGCGTCTGAATGCGATTGCCCGGGGCAATAGCATTCAAGAACTCGTTCTTGGCTGCGTAGGACACGCCGTAGGGCGGGTCGGTAACGATGATGCTGGCTCGGTCGTCGCCGAATAGCCGAGCCACATCCGCCGGGGCCGTCGAGTCGCCGCACAACAGCCGGTGCTCGCCGAGCGTGAACATGTCGCCGCGCTTGATGCTGGTGGCGCGCTGTTCTGGAACGGCGTCGGGGTCGGTGTTGCCGTCTCGCGCTGCGTCGCCCAGGATCTCGCGCAGCTGCTTCTCGTCGAAGCCCAGGTCGCAAACATCCAACCCCGCCTCTACATCCGCCGCGATCTGCTGCGCGTCCCAATCGAGCCCGAGCTGCCCGGCGCGGTTGTCCGCGTAGGCCAAGCGGCGTGCCTTGCCGATCGGGTCGCTCAGGTCGAGGTCGGTGCGCTGGACTACGACAAGCTCGCTGCCGTCGGTCTCGACGACTCGGACGGGGATGCCGGCAGAACGGGCGGCTTCGAGCGTTTTGTTGCCGCAGATGACCTGGCCACCGGCGTCTGCGACAATCGACCGACCAGCGCCTAAGTCCGCGAGACTCTTGGCGACCAGCTTGCGCCCGCGCTCGGTGCCGCGGTTAGCGTTCGCGCGGTCTGCGGTCAGGTCATCTAGCGTTTTCAGCGATTTGGTGGCGTTTTTGGCCAATTGTGCGCCTTTGTACGTGAGGAATACACAACCGTACCCCGCGCCTTGCCAGATTGTCAAGCCATTTGACAGAGTGGCAGAAATTTGCGAGCCTGAGCGCCTACGATGCGTTGTGGCTGGCGATCGGGCGGGGGGTGGGTCTTGGTGTGCAGAGGTCTGGGCGCGGCCTGCGTGTGTTGCTACACATATATAATGGGCGGTCTGGTGACGAAAAACGTCACTCGATGCCGTTTCGTTCATGTCTTGTTGTGCGAACGAGAAA
>JBAZRQ010000470.1:0-3030 GCA_041662925.1 Nocardioides sp.
CACACCGTGCTGGCCGAGCCACTGCTCAAGTTCGACTCAGGACCAACTCCCGCAACGGACCCACACCCACTTGTCGGCCTGGCCCGCTACGGCCCGTATGCCGTTCCCCCGACCGGAGACATCCGCGTCGCCACGATCACCGTCGACGGACAGCAGCAGATGCTGTACGACTTCTTGCGCAAGGTAACCGAGCAGCACAAGCCCACGGATCGCTTCAGCTACGTTCCGCCGTTCCCCGGCTTCAAACAGTTGTTCAACACCGAACTCCTCCCGCAACGCTCGGCACACGTCAATATCCCAACCAGCGCGTCGGGCGACGGCGAGCAGGGGCACGAGGCTGTCTGCGCGGCGCTCGCACGCGCAGTCGGCCAACTCCACGCCGTGCGCGACACGTGGGACGTGATCGTCTTCCTTCTTCCCCACACATGGGAGCCATTCCGTAGAAGCCCCGATGGCGCCTTTGACCTCCACGACCGGCTCAAGGCCCTCGCTGCACCGCTCGGCTCACCAATCCAGATGGTTCGCGAAGACTCCGCTCTCCGGTTCAAGTTCGAGTGCTCCATGTTCTGGCGACTGTCCATCGCGCTCCTGACCAAGGCAGGAGGCGTCCCCTTCCGCATGGTCCAGCCGACGCCGATTGACACGGCATTCGTCGGGCTCGCCTATGCCATTCGAGGCGGAACCACCGATGAGTTCGTCACCTGCTGTTCCCAGGTCTTCGACGCCGAGGGCGGCGGCTTCGAGTTCATCGCCTACAACATCGGAGCGGACCGCGACCTCGACAACCCGCATCTGACCCGCGAAGAGATGCGCACCGTCATGGCCCGCAGCGCCCGGCTTTACCAGCGACGGCGAGCTGGCGACATGCCCGCGCGTCTTGTCGTGCACAAGACCTCAACCTGGCGGCCGGAGGAGATCGACGGGGTCTTCGACGCCTGGGGAGCAGCCGTTCCTGACATCGAATGCCTCCAGGTCCGCGCTGAGACTCCTTGGACCGGCGTATCTCTCACCCAGTCTGGCCCAACTAGTTCACGACCGGACAGCTGGCCCGTCACGAGAGGCAGCCTCCAGTACCTCTCCGGATCCGAGGCGCTGCTCTGGGTCTCGGGGACCGCACCCGGTGTCTCGCTGCGGGGCGGAAACTACAACCAGTCCGCGAAGGCATTGCCCACCCCCATCGCCTTCGTACGGGACGCCGGGCAGGGTCCTCTCGAAACCCCGGCTCGCGAGATCCTCGCGCTTTCAAAACTCGACTGGAACAACGACGCCCTGTACGGGCTGACCCCGGTGACTGTCTCGTACAGCCAGAAGCTCGCGAAGATGATCGGACGCGTGCCCGCCCTGCCAGACGACAGCTATCAGTTCCGGCTATTCATGTGAGTAGGCAGTCCTGTGATTCCGGGTGACGACGGATCGCTCGCCCAAGGTGTAGATCCTCACTCACGAGGTCAACGCGCTCGCCATGCGCGGATCCGACTCTCGGCTGATCAGCGCGCCGCAGAGGTCGAGAGCTAGCGTCAATCTGGGCGCAATGTCGCAGGTCTGCACGCGGCTGCCTCGGATGTCCGACGGCTCTTGGTTGTAGATCTCACGCCTGTGCTCGGGGCCTACCGGCGGAGGCCGCGGCGCACTGGGTTCGAAGAGCCGAGCTCTTGTCCAGTACCCGCGTCGCGCCGGAGCTTCGGGGCGTCACGGTCGGTGGATTCGGCGTCGTGTTCGCCGAGTCCAACCTGCCGAACCAGCCGGTAGCGCAGTTCGCGGGCGGGGGCGTCGCCCAGGGGTGCTGCTGCGATCAGGGCGCGGGTGGCGGCGCTGACGTCGTGGCCTTGCTCGTGCGCCTGTTGCAGCATCGCCGCGGTGGCGGGCCAGTCGCCCTGCTCCACCAGCCGCGGGTCGAGCTCGCGGGCCAGCGGGGCCCAGCGTTCCGCCGGCGACTTCGCGGCCGCGGCCTCGATGCGGGCGCGGACCTCGCTGCTGCTGTTCAGCTCGGCCTGGGCGGCCTTGCGGGGGTCGGCGTCCCACGCCTTGACGGCGTCGCGCAGGTCCCGCCGCGATTGCAGTTGGGAGAGTTGCAGTCGGGCGCTCACCTGGTTGGTGCCCGGTGCCCAGGTGCGGCTGGGCCGGGCGGCAAGGACCCGCATCGCGGCCAAGCGGGCCTGCTCGGGCGCGAGGTTGTCGAGCCGTTCGGAGAGCAGTTGGTCGCCCAGCGTCTGGCCGCTGGCCAGCGCCGCAGCGAGGGCCGCAGGCCCGCGGTGGGCGAGCAGGTCAGCCGGGTCCAGGCCCTCGGGGAAGCTGGCGTAGCCGGGGTCGAGGCCGTGCGGGGTGAGCATCCAGAAGTCGCGTTCGGCGGCGACCTGGCCGGCGAGGTCTGCGTCGGTGGCCACGATCGGGTCGCGCCCGATCGTGGCGAGCTGGGAGGCCTGCTCGTCGGTCAGTGACGTGCCGAGCGGGGCCACGCCGAGGTAGCGGCCGGCGCTGGCCAGCGTGACCGCGATCGCGTCCATGGGGCCCTCGACGAGGACCGGTACGGAGCCCTCGGCGAGGAGCTCGTCGACGACGCCGTACAGCTGGGCGCCCTTGTGGAACAGCGGGGTGTCGGCGGTGTTGAGGTACTTCGGGCCGCCGTTGTCGGCGTCGGTGAGGTCAGGTCGGCGTCGGCCGACGAACCCGAGCATCTCACCGTTGTGGACCACCGGGAACATCACTCGGTCCCGGAACCGGTCGATCAGTCGGCCGGTGGTGGCGGTGGTGGCGACCCCGGTGGCCAACATCTCGGCGTCGCTGACGCCACGGTGGCGCAGGTGGTCGACCAGGGTGGTCCACCCGGCCGGCGCCTGTCCGGGACGGAAGTGCTCGTGCCCGGTGAGGTCGATCCCGAACCGGCCGGTGAGGTAGTCGCGACCCCACGCGTCGGTGAACCGGGACTCGAAGAAGGTCTGCGTGATCTCGTTGATCTCGAGCATGCGCGCGCGGGTGACCGGGCTGGCCGCTGCCTCCTGCTCCCACTCGTAGACGCGGCGAAGGTAGGCG
>JBAZRQ010000471.1:0-3022 GCA_041662925.1 Nocardioides sp.
CGCGACGAGCTGGTCGAGGGCCGACGCCATCTCTACGAGTCGGAGATGAAGGAGGACCGGCGCACCCACGGCCGGCGCCACCACGAGTCCCGGTGAAACGACTTCGTCGTTCCATTGGGAGTACTCCCGCCCGGTGGAGGGCCGGGCCGTGGAGGGCCACCCTGAGGGCGACTAACCGGCGAGGGGGGCGATCACGTCGGCGGCGAAGCGCTCCATGCCGTCGAGCTTCTGCGCCAGCGTGGCGTCGAGACCGTGGTAGTAGGCCCACGGCATGGTCCACACCTCGGTGATGCCGCCGGCCTGGGCGGCCTCGAAGTGCTCGGGCAGGAAGGCGTCGGACAAGGCGGTGATCACCGAGAAGTCGCCCTCGGCGCCGATCTCGGCACGGACCTCGTGCAGCCGCCGTGCGTGGCCGACGGCCTCCTCGATCGTGTAGATGTCGCCGACCCAGCCGTCGTGCCGGGCGGCACGTGCGAACGCGATCTCCGACAGGCCGCCGACGTAGATCGGGATCGGCGCCGCGGGGGAGGGGTTCATCTTCATCCGCGGGGCCGTGTAGAAGTCGCCGGCGAACTCGGTCCAGCCCGGTTGCCACAGGGCCTTCATCAGCGCCAGGCCCTCGTCGGTGCGCTTGCCGCGGGTGCGGAAGTCCTCACCGAGCAGGTCGAACTCCTCGCGGCACCATCCGATGCCGACGCCCAGGGCCACCCGGTCCCCGGACAGCACCGCGGCGGTGCCCACGGTCTTGGCGACCTGGAACGGGTTGCGCATGGAGGCGACGTAGACGCTGGTGAAGAAGCGCACCCGGGTCGTGACCGCGGCGAGCGCACCGACCAGCACCCACGGGTCGGGCCACTCGGCGTCGATGTCCCAGCGACGCTTCCCGTCGGGCGTGTAGGGGTACGGCGTCTCGAGCTCCTCGAGGTCGACCACGTGGTCGGGCACGGAGATCGCGTGGTAGCCCAGCTCGTCGGCGGCGCGGGCCAAGGCGATGAGCTGGTCGCAGGGCTGGAACGCCGTGACGATGGAGAAGCGCATGAGCGCAGCCTAGCGGCGAAATAGAACGTGTTCTCGTTTCCGTGGTAGCCCGAGGTCCTAGGGTGTGGCCATGGCGCGCGCGATCCACCACCTCGACCTCTGGGTGAACGACCCGGTACTCGCGGCTGACGAGTGGGGCTGGCTGCTCGGTGAGCTGGCCTGGGAGATCGACATCGAGGGGGTCTCGTGGGTGCATCCCGACGGCACCTATCTGTTCCTCGAGCGGTCTCCGGACCAGGTCGACGAGCCCTACGACCGGATGCGGCCGGGCCTCAACCACCTCGCGCTGCACGTCGCGAGCCGGGCCCGGCTGGACCGGCTGCGAGCCGAGTCGTCCGCTCATGGCTGGCACGAGATGTTCGCCGACCGCTACCCGCACGCGGGTGGCGACGAGCACGTCGCGCTCTACGTCGAGAACGCGGAGGGCTTCGAGGTCGAGATCGTCGTCGTGCCCGACGACGAGGGCTGAGCGCCCCCGCCGTCGGTGGTGTCAGTCCGAGAAGATGCTGTAGCCACCGGGCCCCACAGCGAGGCCCACGATGATCAGCACGACGCCCCAGAGCGTCTCGCCCTTGAAGAGCTGGAAGATGCCGGCGATGACCAGGATCACCGCGATGATCCAGAGGATGAAGCCCATGTCGTACTCCTGACCTAAGGGGGTGCCGGACAGGATGTCCGGCCGGTCTCTTGACGACCACGGCCTCGGTACCCGCAACCGTCGAGTCGCAGTCGTGCGGGTCTTGACTTAAGTTCGAGTCTCGTACTTAATGGGATCGTGACGTTGGTTCTGGGCATCGACTCCTCGACACAGTCGACCAAGGCACTGCTCGTCGACGCCGCCGACGGCACCGTCGTCGCCTCGCGCAGCGCCCCTCACCCGCCCGGCACGGAGGTCGACCCGCGCACCTGGCTGGCGGCGTACGACGACGCGACCGAGGGCCTGCTCGAGCGGGCCGAGGCGATCGCCGTGGGCGGCCAGCAGCACGGCCTGGTCGCGCTGGGCGACGACGGCGAACCGGTGCGCGACGCGCTCCTGTGGAACGACACGCGCTCGGCCGACGCCGCCCGGACCCTGGTCGACGAGATGGGCGGCCCCGACGCGTGCGCCGCCGCCGTCGGCAGCGTCCTCGTCGCGTCGTTCACTGCCAGCAAGCTGCGCTGGGTGCGTGACCACGAGCCGGAGACGGCTGCGCGGGTACGCCAGGTGCTGCTCCCGCACGACTACGTCTCGCGCCATGCGTCCGCTCCCGGGACGGCCCCGTTCACCGACCGCGGCGACGCGTCGGGGACCGGCTACTTCGCCACCGCTGCGGGCGAGTGGCGTCCCGACCTGGCCGCCGCGGCGCTGGGCCACGACGTCGCGCTGCCCCGGGTCGCGCCCGCCGGCAGTGTCGCCGCCCACTCCGCCGCCGGCCGGGTCGTCGCACCGGGCACCGGCGACAACATGGGCGCGGCGCTCGGCCTGGGTCTGCTGCCCGGGGACGTCCTGGTCTCGATCGGCACCTCGGGCGTGGCCTCCGCGGTGACCGCGACACCCGTCGCTGACGGCACCGGCAGCGTGACCGGCTTCGCCGACGCGCAGGATGGGTTCCTGCCGCTCGTGGCCACCGTCAACGCCGCCCGGATCCTGGCCCACCAGGCCCGGTGGCTCGGGGTCGACCTGGACACCCTCTCCGACCTCGCGCTCGCGTCGGTCCCCGGAGCCCACGGCGTCACCCTGCTGCCCTACTACGGCGGCGAGCGCACCCCCAACCGGCCGACCGCGGTCGGCACCTGGACCGGCCTCACCGACGCCACGACCCGCGAGGACCTCGCCCGCGCGGCGTTCGAGGCGCTGCTCTGCTCGCTGGCCGACGCCGTCGACCACCTCGTCGCCGCCACCGGTGACCAGCCGCGGCGGCTGCTGCTCGTCGGTGGCGCGATCCACAGCCCGGCGCTGCGCGCGTTCGCCCCGGCCATCCTCGGCCGCACGGTCACGCTGCCC
>JBAZRQ010000472.1:0-2617 GCA_041662925.1 Nocardioides sp.
ACTGAGTTACATGGGTCAGAGCCCGGCCGCGACCCGCGTGCCCTGCTCGATCGCGCGCTTGGCGTCGAGCTCGGCGGCGACGTCGGCGCCGCCGATCAGGTGGGAGCCGGGCACCTGGTCGTAGAGGTCGCGCACCGACTCCTGGCCGGCGCACAGCACCACGTGGTCCACGTCGAGCACCTGCGCGACGCCGTCGACGGTGAGGTGGAGACCGGCGTCGTCGATGCGGTCGTACGTCGCGCCGCTGACCTGGACGACCCCGGACTGCTTGAGCACGGCGCGGTGCGCCCAGCCGGAGGTCTTGCCGAGGCCGATCCCGATCGGGGTGGTCTTGCGCTGGATCAGCGTCACCTCGCGCAGCACCCGCCGCGGCTTCTTCTCGGTGAGGCCGCCGGGGTGGAGCGTCGGGTCGCCGACGCCCCAGTGCGACATCCAGTCGTCGAGGTCCTCGGCCGGGTCGTGCGTGAGCCAGACGCTCACGTCCACGCCGATGCCGCCGGCGCCGACCACGGCTACCCGCTGCCCGGGCACGACGCGGCCGGACAGCACGTCGGCGTACGACACCACCTTGGGGTGGTCGACCCCGGGGAAGTCGGGGACCCGCGGGACGACGCCGGTCGCGACCACGACCTCGTCGTACGACGCCAGGTCGGCCGCGGTGGCCTCGGTGCCGAGGCGCACGTCGACGCCGAGCACCTCGAGCCGGCGCGAGTAGTAGCGCAGCGTGTCGGCGAAGTCCTCCTTGCCGGGCACCGCCATCGCCAGCCGGAACTGGCCGCCCAGCGACGCGGACTTCTCGAAGAGCGTCACGCTCAGCCCCCGCTCCGCGGCCGACACGGCGGCCGCGAGACCCGCGGGCCCGGCGCCGACGACGGCGACCGTCGCGGCCCGGCGGGTCGGCGCGAGGGTCAGGGTCAGCTCGCGACAGGCGCGGGGGTTGACCAGGCAGCTGGCCTTGCGGTTCTGGAAGACGTGGTCGAGGCAGGCCTGGTTGCAGGCGATGCAGGTGTTGATCTCGTCGGCCCGGCCCTCGGCGGCCTTGGCCACGAAGAATGCGTCGGCGAGCAGCGGTCGCGCCATCGAGACCAGGTCGGCCTCGCCGGAGGCGAGGATCTCCTCGGCCAGCTCGGGGGTGTTGATCCGGTTGGACGCGCAGACCGGCACCGACACCGCGGCCTTGAGCCGGGCGGTCGCGGAGCGCCAGGCACCGCGCGGGACCTGGGTGATGATCGTGGGGACGCGGGCCTCGTGCCAGCCGATGCCGGTGTTGAGCACGGTGACGCCGGCCTCCTCGAGCGACGCGGCCAGCTCGAGCACCTCGTCCCAGGTCTGCCCACCTTCGACCAGGTCGAGCAGCGAGATCCGGTAGACGATCGGGAAGTCGGCGCCGACCAGCTGGCGCGAGCGGCGCACGATCTCGAGCGGGAACCGCATCCGCGCGGCCGCCGAGCCGCCCCACGCGTCCGTGCGGTCGTTGGTGCGCGCCGCAAGGAACTGGTTGATCAGGTAGCCCTCGGAGCCCATGATCTCCACGGCGTCGTACCCGGCCTTGACCGCGAGGGCCACGGACTTCGCGAAGTCGGTCGCCGTCCGGTCCACGCCGCGCGTCGACAGCGCGCTCGGCTTGAACGGCGTGATCGGGCTCTTCTTCGCCGACGCCGAGACGCTGAACGGGTGGTAGCCGTAGCGCCCGGCGTGCAGCACCTGCATCGCGATCGCGCCGCCTTCCGCGTGCACCGCGTCGGTGACCTCGCGGTGCCGCATCGCCTGCAGCCGCGTCGTCATCTCGGAGGCGAGCGGCTTGAGCCAGCCGCGCTTGTTGGGCGCGTAGCCGCCGGTGATGATCAGGCCGACACCGCCGCGGGCCCGCTCGGCGAAGTACGCCGCGAGGTCGGGGATGTCTCGGCGCCGGTCCTCGAGGCCGGTGTGCATGGACCCCATCACCACGCGGTTGCGCAGCTCGAGCGATCCCAGACCAGTGCCCAGCGTGATCGGGGACAGCAGGTGGGGATAGGCGTTCGTGGTCATGCGTGGGCCTCCAGGTATTCAGTGAGCCAGGCGACCCAGGTCTCCTCGGTGAGGATCCCGCCGCGCAGCACGAGGTACTGGTCGAGCTCGAGTCCGGCGAGCCCGCCGGCTCCGGTCGGGTAGTCGCGTTTCATCAGCTGTCGGTAGTGGTCCAGCCGCACGTGATGGTCGGCGAGGTTGGCCCGTACGACGTCCAGCACGGCCTCGCGGTCACCGAACGACGCGCCGCGCATCTTGACCGCGAGGTCGCTGCGCAGCGCGTGGGTCGGCGTCGGCTCGGCCAGCCAGGTGGCGAGCGCGTCCGCTCCGGCCGGCGTCACGTCGTACACCTTCTTGTCCGGCTTGCCGGACTGCGCCACCTCGGTGGCGGCGACCCAGCCGTCGGTCTCCATCCGTCCGAGCACCTTGTAGATCTGCTGGTGCGTGGCGCTCCAGAAGAAGCCGATCGACCGGCCGAAGCGCTTGGCCAGGTCCAGACCCGAGGCCGGCTGCTCGCGCAGGGCGACGAGCAGCGCGTGTTCGAGGGCCATGGCGCTGATCCTGACAGACCTATGCAACGAGTTGCAAGCCACCAGATGCGCGAACACCA
>JBAZRQ010000472.1:2627-3014 GCA_041662925.1 Nocardioides sp.
GCCCTACGCTCGTCCCATGCGCCTGCGTCGTACCGCCTTCGCCGTCCTGCCCCTGCTCGTCGTCGCCGCGACGGCCTGTGCGCCGGAGGAGGAGCCGGACAGTGCGGCGGACCCGACGCCGACGAGCGACACCAGCGAGTCGCCCACCGACGGGACCAGCGAGACCCCGGCCGACACCTGCGCGGTCGACACCCTGCCGCTGCTGAAGCCGGGCACGCTCACGATCGGAACGGACTCCCCGGCGTACGACCCGTGGTTCGCGAAGAACGACCCCACCAACGGCAAGGGCTTCGAGTCGGCCGTGGCCTACGCCGTGGCCGACGAGCTCGGCTTCACCGAGGACCAGGTGACGTGGGTGAAGGTGCCGTTCAACCTCTCGTTCGCGCC
>JBAZRQ010000473.1:0-3014 GCA_041662925.1 Nocardioides sp.
CTTCCGATCTGTCCAGCCCGCGCTCGCGGGCCGCCGTCGTGGTCAGCTCCACCATCGCCGGCGCGATGTCGAGGGCGTGGACGCGGCCGGCCGGGCCTACCGCCTCGGCCAGCGGGAAGGTCGCCGCGCCGCGGCCGCAGCCGACGTCGAGCACCTGCTGACCGGGCGCGGGCTGCAGCCGCTCCACGAGCCCGCGGGCGATGGTGGTGAAGAACGGCACCCCGGACTGGTCGTAGGTCGGCGCGACCTTGTCGAACATGGCGGCGAACATCGCCTGTGGATCGGGAGCCCCGGGAGCCCCGTTCGGCTGGTTCATGGGTCGAGTATGGGCCTGCCTCCCGACCAGCGCCACGGCCCAGGTCTAGGCTGGGCGCCAAGCCCATCCCCACGCTCAGGAGTGCACATAGTGGCAGCCATCGAAGCAGTCGGCGCACGCGAGATTCTCGACTCGCGCGGCAACCCCACGGTCGAGGTCGAGGTGCTGCTCGACGACGGCTCCTTCGCCCGTGCGATGGTGCCCAGCGGTGCCTCCACCGGCGCCTTCGAGGCGGTCGAGCTGCGAGACGGCGGCGACCGCTACGGCGGCAAGGGTGTCGAGAAGGCCGTCTCCGCGGTCGTCAACAAGATCGGCCCGGCCGTCGAGGGCCTCGCCGCCGACGACCAGCGGGTCCTCGACCAGACCATGCTCGAGCTCGACGGCACCCCCAACAAGGCCGACCTCGGCGCCAACGCGATCCTCGGTGTCTCGCTGGCGGTGGCCCGCGCCGCCGCCGACTCCGCCGGTCTGCCGCTCTACCGCTACGTCGGCGGGCCCAACGCCCACCTGCTGCCGGTGCCGATGATGAACATCCTCAACGGTGGCTCCCACGCCGACTCCAACGTCGACGTCCAGGAGTTCATGATCGCGCCGATCGGCGCCCCGACGTTCCGCGAGGCGCTGCGCCAGGGCGCGGAGGTCTACCACGCGCTCAAGTCGGTGCTGAAGAAGAAGGGCCTGTCCACCGGCCTCGGCGACGAGGGCGGCTTCGCGCCCAACCTCGACAGCAACCGGGCCGCGCTCGACCTGATCGCCGAGGCGGTCGCGACCACCGGCCTCGTGCTCGGCACCGACATCGCGCTGGCGATGGACGTGGCCGCGTCCGAGTTCTTCAAGGATGGGAGCTACGCCTTCGAGGGCGGCTCCAAGTCGGCCGACGAGATGACCGCCTACTACGCCGAGCTGGTCTCGGCCTACCCGATCGTCTCGATCGAGGACCCCCTCGACGAGGAGGACTGGGACGGCTGGAAGGCGATCACCGACGCGCTCGGCACCAAGACCCAGATCGTCGGCGACGACCTGTTCGTCACCAACGTCGAGCGCCTGCAGCGCGGCATCAGCGGCGGCCAGGCCAACTCCCTGCTGGTGAAGGTCAACCAGATCGGCACGCTCACCGAGACCCTCGACTCCGTCGACCTGGCGCACCGCAGCGGCTACCGCTGCATGATGAGCCACCGCTCCGGCGAGACCGAGGACACCACGATCTCCGACCTCGCCGTGGCCACCAACTGCGGCCAGATCAAGACCGGTGCCCCCGCGCGCTCCGACCGGGTCGCCAAGTACAACCAGCTGCTGCGCATCGAGGACGACCTCGGCGACGCCGCCCGCTACGCCGGCGCCGGCGCGTTCCCGCGCTACCAGGGCTGACCCGGAGGCTCCCGAGATGCCCGACAGCCGCCGTACGCCGCCTCGCGGGTCCCGCCCGCGGGGCCGCACCGGACCCGGACGGGTCCCGGGCGGTGGCGCCCGGACGGGCCGCGCTCCGACGGCTGCGTCCCCCCGGCCCGGAGCCGGCCCGGAGCGGCGACCCCGGCTGACCGGCCGCGCCGCGATCCTGGTGCTGGTGGTCGCGGTGCTCGCGGTCTCCTATGCCTCGTCGATGCGCGCCTACCTCGACCAGCGCGCCGAGAACAACGCCTACCTCGAGGAGATCGCGCAGCGCTCGGCAGCCATCGACGACCTGGAGCGCGAGAAGCGCCGCTGGGACGACCCGGCCTACGTGCGCGCCCAGGCCCGCGAGCGGCTCAGCTACGTGATGCCGGGTGAGAAGTCCTACATCGTGCTCGACGAGGACGGCGAGGCGCTCGAGAGCGAGTCCGAGCTCAGCGACCCGGCCGATGTCGACGTGAAGGACCCGGAGCCGTGGTGGGGTCGCGCGTGGGAGTCGGTCGAGCTGGCCGGCAAGCCGCCCAAGCAGGCGCCACCGCCGCTCACCGAGATCGACGGCTCCGACGAGCCCACCGGGGACCAATAAGTGATCGACGCGTGATCAGTCCTGGCGACGAGGCCACGGTCGGCGCTCAGCTGGGCCGACCGCCGCGAGCCATCCACGAGGTGGGCCACCGCTGCCCGTGCGGCAACCCCGATGTGGTGACCACGGCGCCGCGGCTGCCCAACGGCACGCCGTTCCCGACGACGTTCTACCTCACCTGCCCGCGCGCGGCCTCGCTGATCGGCACCCTCGAGGGCTCGGGCCTGATGAAGGAGATGCAGTCCCGGCTGGCCGACGACCCCGACCTCGCCGCGGCCTACCGCGCTGCGCACGAGGCCTACCTCGCGACCCGCGACGAGATCGCGCGCGAGACCGGGCAGAGCGTCCCCGAGATCGAGGGCATCTCCGCCGGCGGGATGCCCGACCGGGTCAAGTGCCTGCATGTGCTGGCCGGCCACGCGCTCGCCGCCGGGCCGGGCGTCAACCCGTTCGGCGACGAGGTGCTCGAGCTGCTCGGTGAGTGGTGGGCGCCGGGTCCCTGCGTCACGGTCGAACACAGCGTCACAGTCGAACACAGCGTCACCGTCGAACACAGCGTCACCGTCGAACCCACCGCCGTCGAGCACAGCGTCACCGTCGAGCCATGACCGTCGCGGCCATCGACTGCGGCACCAACACGATCAAGCTGCTGATCGGTGACCTCCCCGAGGTCGCCTGCCGGGAGTCCCGGATGGTGCGGCTCGGCCAGGGCGTCGACCGCACCGG
>JBAZRQ010000474.1:0-3014 GCA_041662925.1 Nocardioides sp.
GGATGTCGCCCTCGACCATCACGTCCATGTAGCCCTCGAACGCGATCGGCTCGTCGTACTGGGAGGTCTGGAAGTTCTTCGGCATGTCCGGGTAGAAGTAGTTCTTCCGGGCGAAGCGGCACCACTCCGCGATCTCACAGTTGAGCGCAAGACCGATCCGGATCGCCGACTCGACGGCCTTGCCGTTGACGACCGGCATCGCGCCCGGGAGGCCCAGACAGGTCGGGCAGACCTGGCTGTTGGGCGCGGCGCCGAACTCGGTCGGGCAGCCGCAGAACATCTTGGTGAGGGTGTTGAGCTCGACGTGGACCTCGAGGCCCAGGGCGGGGTCGTAGGCCGCCAGTACGTCGTCCCACGGGACCAGGGTGTCGCTCATGCGGGTGCTCCTGTCAGGTCCGGTGCGCGGTCGAGCAGCGGGCCGCCCCACTTGTCGGTGAGCAGCGTCTCGAGCGCGGCGCCCACGCGGTAGACGCGGTCGTCGGCCATCGTCGGGGCGAGGATCTGGATGCCGACCGGCAGCCCGTCCTCCTCGGCGAGGCCACCGGGCACCGAGATGCCGGGGACGCCGGACAGGTTGGCCGGGATGGTCGCGAGGTCGTTGAGGTACATCGCGATCGGGTCGTCGAGCTTCTCCCCCAGCTTGAACGCCGTGGTCGGCGCCGTCGGAGAGATCAACACGTCGGCCTTCGCGAACGCCGCGTCGAAGTCGCGCGAGATCAGCGTGCGCACCTTCTGCGCCTGGCCGTAGTAGGCGTCGTAGTAGCCGCTGGACAGGGCGTAGGTGCCCAGGATGATCCGGCGCTTGACCTCGTCACCGAAGCCGGCGTCGCGGGTCGCGCGCATGACGTCCTCGGCGCTCGGGTCGACGATGCCCTCGGGCAGCACCCGCAGGCCGTAGCGCATGGCGTCGAACTTCGCGAGGTTGCTGGACGCCTCGGCCGGCAGGATCAGGTAGTAGGTGGCCAGCGCGTGCACGAACGTCGGGCACGACACCTCCACGACCTCGGCGCCGTTGGCGACCATCAGGTCGACGGCCTCCTGGAAGCGCGCCTGGACGCCGTCCTGGTAGCCCTCGCCGCCGAGCTCCTTCACCACACCGACGCGTACGCCGGTCAGGTCACCGGTCGCGCCGAGCCGGACGGCGTCGGTCAGGTCGGGCACCGACTCGCGGATCGAGGTGGAGTCGAGCGGGTCGTGCCCGCCGATCAGCTCGTGCAGCAGCGCCGCGTCGAGCACGGTGCGGGTCACGGGCCCGACCTGGTCGAGCGAGTTGGCCAGCGCCACGAGCCCGTAGCGGGAGACCGAGCCGTAGGTCGGCTTCACGCCGACGGTGCCGGTGACCGCGCCGGGCTGGCGGATCGAGCCGCCGGTGTCGGTGCCGAGCGCCAGCGGCGCCTCGAACGCCGCGACGGCCGCGGCGGAGCCGCCGCCGGACCCGCCGGGGATCCGGTCGAGGTCCCACGGGTTGTGGGTCGGGCCGTAGGCGGAGTGCTCGGTCGAGGAGCCCATCGCGAACTCGTCCATGTTGGTCTTGCCGAGGATCGGCAGCCCGGCGGCACGCAGCCGCTTGACCACGGTGGCGTCGTAGGGCGGCACCCAGCCCTCGAGGATCTTGGAGCCGCAGGTGGTGGGCAGCCCCTCGGTCGCGAGGACGTCCTTGACCGCGATCGGGACGCCGTCGAGCGCACTGGCGGGCTTGCCCGCGGCGCGGCGGGCGTCGGACTCGGCGGCCTGCGCGAGCGCACCCTCGGCGTCGACGTGGAGGAACGCGTGCACCGCGCCGTCGACCGCGCCGATCCGGTCGAGGCTGGCCTGGGTGATCTCAACCGACGTGGTCTCGCCGGAGGCGAGCGCCGCGGCCAGCCCGGACGCCGTACGGCGGGTCAGGTCGCTCACTTCGGGGTCCCTGCCGGAACCGGAGCGAAGCGAGGATTCCGGTGGGGTGTTCACTGCTCGTCCCCCAGGATCCGCGGCACGGAGAAGCGCTGCTGGTCGGAGGCCGGGGCGCCGGAGAGCGCCTGCTCGGCGGTGAGGCCGGGCACGACGACGTCGTCGCGGAAGACGTTGGTCAGCGGCATCGGGTGCGAGGTCGGCGGTACGTCGTCGCCCGCGACCCCGCTGATCGAGGCCACCGACTCGAGGATGACCGAGAGCTGCGGGGCGAGGTGGTCGAGCTCGGCGTCATCGAGGTCGATCCGGGCGAGGTCGGCCAGGTGCGCGACCTCGTCCCTGGAGATTTCAGGCATGCCGCAATCCTAGGGGCCCGGTACCGGCCCGGAACGCGGGGCAGGTGCCGGGACCCAGCGGCCTCGCTCAGCAGCGGTTCAGCGACGCGATCTTGACGACGCCACCGCCTCCTCCCATTTGGGAGTACATGCTGGCCTCGATCTGGTAGCCCGGCTTCCTGGGCATGAGGACGGAGCCGACGTTGGAGATGTTGCCGGGTGTGACGTAGCCCGACTTCCACTTGGCGCCGGTCGGGACGCCTTTGCGCAGGACCTTCATCATGGCGCCAGCGGGGATCTCTGCCTGCCGGGCGTCGACGCGGTTGTAGATGCGCCACTTGGCGCCGCTGTCGACGGAGACGCGGCAGGCCTGGTGCAGGGAGCCCTCGATATGCCCGATCGTGTCCCAGTTCTTGCCAGCGGCCCGAGCGGCGGTGTCATCCGGGGCCGCGGTCGCGGTCGCGGAGAGCGGAAACAACAGCACAAGGGCGGCCGCAGCGGCCCCGATAATGCGTAGTTTCGTCATACGAACGACATTGTCACAACGGCGACCGGACCGAGGCCGAACCGGACACCCAGCCGGGTGTCCCGCGACGGGCGCTCGTCCCCCAAGATCCGCAGCGGGGCCCGACACCTGCTCGGAACGCGGGGCAGGTGCCAGGAACCGAGCGGCCTTGCTCAGCAGCGGTTCAGCGACGCGACCTTGACGACGCCACCGAAACCTCCCGTGTCGTCGTACATGCCGCCCTCGAGCGAGTAGCCCGGCTTCCTGGGCATGAGGACGGAGCC
>JBAZRQ010000475.1:0-3012 GCA_041662925.1 Nocardioides sp.
ACCTTCCCGACGCCCAGCAGGCGTTCGGCTTCCGCGACGGTGACCACCACTGCATCCTGGTCGAGGGGTCCGA
This sequence comes from Nocardioides sp., assembly GCA_041662925.1. Classification (GTDB taxonomy): domain Bacteria; phylum Actinomycetota; class Actinomycetes; order Propionibacteriales; family Nocardioidaceae; genus Nocardioides. Next base: position 74 of record JBAZRQ010000475.1, read on the forward strand.
CAGTTTCGGTGGGCGACTCGTAGGCCGGGATGCCCCGCGAGACCCGCAGCGACTTGACCCGGGTCTTGGTGAACGTCAGGCCGGTGCCGGTCCGGCGTCGTTGCCGGGACAGGATCTGGGCGATGGTGGTGTCGTCGTAGCTGGTCGCGAGACGACGCACCAGCGACACGGTGTCCTCGTCGGTGGTCCGGGCGTGGCCGCCGGCCTTGGTCATCACCATCCCAAGTTCGGTGCTTGAGCCGCCCTGCCAGATGATCTTCAACGCTGCGGTGCGTCTCTGGTCGTCGATGGTCACCACGACCTCGGTGAGGATCGCCCGGAGCAGCTGCTTGCGGTCGCGAAACGACGTGGTCGGTGCTTCGAAGATCTTCTGGACGTCGGCCCCGGCCCGGCTCAGCCAGGCCAGCTCCAGCTCGGTGAGGTGAACGGGCCGGCGGGCCTGTTGCGCGAGCAGGTCACGCTCGGCTTGGCGCTGCTGAGCGAGCTTGGTCTCCAGGGCCCGTTCCAGGGTGCGGGCCACCAGCCGGTTCTCCGGCTCCACCGCGTCGTACTGCCGACGAGCCCGGTCGGCCTCGAACCGGGCCCGTTCCACAGCCAGGGTGAACGCACGCAGGCTGGTGGCGTGGACCTGCTCGGCGTCCCGCAACGCCTGCACGGTCGCGTCCAACGCGGCGGGGGCCAAGACGGCGAACACCTCGGCCAGGACCCGCTGCTCCAGCCGTCTGCCGCCCAGGCTCTGACAGCCCTGCTCGCCACCATAAAGCTGCTTGGCGCGAGCGCAGACATACCGGGGACAGTTCCCCTTGGTGCCGGAGTAGCCGGTCTGCATCATCCGGCCGCATCGACCGCACCGGATCCGGCCTTGCAGCAGGGCTGCTCCCTCGCGGGCCGCGCCGCCACCGGTGCCTCGAGGCGCACGCCAGTTCGCCCGCAGCTGTGCGGTGTTCGCCTCATAGGTCGCCCAGTCGATGAAGCCCGGGTGATGCTCGGGGATCAGCACCGCCCACTGGTCGCGGGGCAACGCCACGGTGCGTGTGATCACCCGGCCGGCCGAGTCGAGCCGCTTCTCGGTGCGGTTGCGTCCGAACACGAACGCACCGGCATAGCAGGGGTTGGTCAGGAAGTCATGCACGGCCGGATAGGTCGCGGCCGCCCACTGGATCCGACCGGTCCGTGCCGGACGACGCGGCAACAACAGCCCGTCCTCGCGCAACGACAACAACACCTGACGGGCCGAGCCGAGCTCGGCGAACCGCCGGAACACCGTCGCGATCGCCTCCACCACGGCCTCGTCGGTGGACAGGACGATCTTGTCGTCGTGGTCGTAGTCGAACCCGACCGGGAGACCCTGGCGCAGCTCACCACGGGCGGCCTTGTGGCGGAGGCCGGCGGTCAACCGGGACCGGATCAGGTGCAGCTCGGCCTCGCTCATCGTGCCCTTCAGGCCAAGCACCAGCCGGTCGTTGAAGTCGCCGGGGTGATAGACGCCATCGGAGTCGGCGATCAACGTGTTCGTCAACGCACACAGGTCCAGCAGCTGGTACCAGTCGGCGTTGTTGCGGGCCAGCCGGCTCACCTCGATCCCGAAGATGATGCCGACCTGGCCCAGGCCGACGTCGGCGACCAGCTCCTTGAACCCTTCCCGGGCCGTGGTCTCTGACCCCGACCGACCCAGGTCGGCATCGATCACCTTGACCTGGTGGGCGTCCCACCCCAACGCCACCGCGCGTTCACGCAGCTCGTACTGACGGGCCAGGCTCTCGGTGTGCTCACGCACCTGAGTCAAGGTGGACTGTCGCACATAGACGTAGGCGTCACGGCCATGATGGACCGGCAGGATCTTCGCCGGGATCAACACGGTGTCAGACATCGCCATCACCCGCACGGGTCTCCGGCTCCACCGGCAGCTCGACGAGCACGCCGCGGGCGATCAGCCCGGCCAGCAGGCTTAATACGTGCGCCCGCGTGGTTTCCGGCAGGTCCCACCACCGGTCCAACGGATCGGTCAGGGCAGGGTCTGGAAGTGCGAGTTGGACGGTTCCAGCGGCTACTCTCAAGGCACGCAAATAGGTTCACCATCCCAGGTTCGTTGGCGCGATCAGGAGTGGGTCGAACCTATTTGTCGTTTGCGCCGCGCGCACGACCAGAGCGACGTGGCGGCTGCATTCGCGACACCAGCACCAGCAACTGGCGCAGCCCGTCCGCATCCAGAACCGTCCCCGACGACTCGTCCACAGCACCGCCCACGACATCGGTGGCATCGGCGCGGATCGTCCCGGGACTGCCGTCGGGCAAAGTCACCACCAGGAACACGGCGCCGTCCACGCGCCGGAAGTGCTGGGCAGCCAACAACAACCCGAACAGCGGATGCGTCGCCGCAGTCACCCTCACCTCGCACGGCAACGCAGCACGAAGATGTTGCAGTCTGTCGGAGTCACTCCCGGCACCGGCAAGACCCACCTGGCCACCGGCCTGGGCATCGCCGCCGCCCACCACGGCCACCGGGTCCTGTTCGCGACCGCGACCGAGTGGATCACCAGGCTCACCGAAGCCCACCGCGCTGGCCGGCTACCCCAAGAGCTGACCCGGCTACGCCGCTACGGACTGATCATCGTCGACCTATGCCGATCCCGGAACTATGCCGATTACTCTGTGGATGCTGCGGGGTGCGACGGCGTTGGGGGCCGGCGACCTGAGGCGTCTGCGATCAGGTCGGCATAGTCACAGGTTCTCGAGGAACGCCAGTAGGCGGTCCGGGGGGCGGTATCGACCCGAGGGCATGGAGGCCGCTTGGACCCTGGCGAGAGCGCGTTCTTTGATGGCGAGGTCGGCGTGCAGGTAGGCGTTGGTGGAGCGGGTGTCGACGTGGCCGAGCCAGAGCGCGATCACGGTGGTGTCGACCCCGGCGTGGAGGAGCCCCATGGCGTTGGTGTGCCGGA
>JBAZRQ010000476.1:0-3006 GCA_041662925.1 Nocardioides sp.
GAACGTCATACCGGCGCCGTTGACCAGATCGTTGACCACCTGGGTGACGATGATCTGGCGGCGCAGCGGGTGGTCGGTCACCTGACCCTCGAAGCCCTCGCGGATCTGTCGGGGGAAGTAGGCACGCAGGTCCAGGTCGAGGTAGGGGTCGTCGGGCAGGTCGGAGGCGATCAGCTCCTCGGCGAGCACGATCTTGGTCCACGCCAGGAGCACTGACAGCTCCGGCAGGGTGAGCCCCTCGTGCCGGTCGAGCCGGCGGCGTACCTCGCGGCTCGTCGGCAGGCCCTCGATCTCGCGGTTGAGCACCCCGTCGCTCTCGAGCTTCTTCATCCAGAACTCGTGGACGTGGAGCAGCGGCGCCGCGTTGGCCGTGGCGTTGGCAAGGGCGAGGTTCTGCTCGTAGTTGTCGCGAAGCACGAGGTCGGCGACCTCGTCGGTCATCTCGACCAGCAGCGCGTTGCGCTGCTTGGTGGTGAGGTCTCCGGCGGCGACGACGCGGTCGAGCAGGATCTTGATGTTGACCTCGTGGTCGGAGGTGTCCACGCCGGCGGAGTTGTCGATGAAGTCGGTGTTGATCCGGCCACCGGCCAGGGCGTACTCGATCCGCCCGCGCTGGGTGAACCCGAGGTTTCCGCCCTCTCCGACGCACCGGGCGCGCAGCTCGCCGCCGTCGACCCGGATGGCGTCGTTGGCCTTGTCGCCGGCGTCGGCGTGGGTCTCGTCGCCGCCCTTGACGTAGGTGCCGATGCCGCCGTTCCAGATCAGGTCGACCGGCGCCAGCAGGATCGCCCGCAGCAGCTCGGCGGGGGTCATGGAGTCGACGGAGCCGACGATGCCGAGCGCGGCGCGGATGTGGGAGTTGAGCCGGACCGACTTGGCCGAGCGGGAGAAGACACCGCCGCCCTCGGAGATCAGGCTCTTGTCGTAGTCCTGCCAGCTGGAGCGAGGCAGCTCGAAGAGCCGCCGGCGCTCGGCGTAGGACGCCGCGGCGTCGGGCTCGGGGTCCAGGAAGATGTCGCGGTGGTCGAAGGCCGCAACCAGGCGGGTGTGCTCGGAGCTGAGCAACCCGTTGCCGAACACGTCGCCGGACATGTCACCGATGCCGACGCAGGTGTGGTCCTCGGTCTGGCAGTCGACGCCCATCTCCCGGAAGTGACGGCGCACGGACACCCAGGCGCCGCGGGCCGTGATCCCCATGGCCTTGTGGTCGTAGCCCACCGAGCCGCCGCTCGCGAACGCGTCGCCCAGCCAGAAGCCGTAGTCCTGGGCGACGCCGTTGGCGATGTCGGAGAACGTCGCCGTGCCCTTGTCTGCGGCCACCACCAGGTAGGAGTCGTCGCCGTCGTGACGCACCACCCGGTCCGGGGGCACGGTCGAGCCCTCGACCAGGTTGTCGGTGATGTCGAGCAGTCCGGAGACGAACGTCTTGTAGCAGGCGACGCCCTCGGCCATCCAGGCCTCGCGGTCGACGCGCTGGCCCGGGACCTGGGCCGGCAGCTGCTTGCAGAAGAACCCGCCCTTGGCGCCCACCGGCACGATCACGGTGTTCTTGACCATCTGCGCCTTGACCAGCCCCAGCACCTCGGTGCGGAAGTCGTCGCGCCGGTCGGACCAGCGCAGGCCGCCGCGGGCGACCGCGCCGAAGCGGAGGTGCACGCCCTCGACCCGCGGCGAGTAGACGAAGATCTCGAACTTCGGCCGCGGCTCGGGCAGGTCGGGGATGGCGGACGGCTCCAGCTTGAACGACATGTAGGCGTGCGGCCGCCCCTGGTCGTCGGCCTGGAAGTAGTTGGTGCGCAGCGTCGCCTTGACGTGGGTCAGGTAGGACCGCAGGATCCGGTCGTGGTCCAGGCTGACCACGTCGTCGAGCGCCCGGACGATCCGCTGCTGGACCTCGTCGGCGCGTGCGGTCCGCGCCTCGGCGGCCGCCGCGAGGCCGTTGGCGCCGGGGTCGAACCGCGCCTCGAAGAGCCGCACGAGGAGCCGGGTGATGTCGACGTTGCTGCGCAGGGCGCCCTCGATGTAGTCGAGGGCGAACGGCGACCCGCCCTGGCGCATGTACTTGGCGTAGGCGCGCAGCACCGTGGCCTGGCGCCAGGTGAGACCAGCGCCGAGGACCAGGGAGTTGAACCCGTCGATCTCGTTGTAGCCGTTCCACACGGCGCGCAGTGCGTCCTGGAACAGGTCACGGGCATCCGAGGGGAGCGCCCGCCCGTAGCGCAGCCCGAACTCGTAGATGTAGGACGTCCGCTCGAGACCGGCCAGCTCGTAGGGGCGCTCGTCGACGACCTCGACACCCATCGAGGAGAGCATCGGCAGCACCTCGGACAGCGACAGCGGCTCACCGATGCGGAACATCTTGAGCCGGGCCTCCCCGCGCCCGGCGTCGAGCTCCTCGTAGAGCGACAGGTCGATGCCCTCGTCGCCCGGGATCGCCTCCAGGCGACCGAGGTCGATCGCGGCGGTGCGGGCCGAGAAGTCCTCCTTGAAGGCCTCGGGGAAGGAGTCGACGTAGCGCCGGCCGAGGCTCAGGCCGACCTCTTCGCCGTGCTCCGCGATGACGGCCGAGATGAAGTCGTCGCGCCAGGACCTGGACGCCTCCGACAGCCGCCGCTCGAGGTCCTGGGTGTCGATGACGTCGGGGATCGGCTGCCCCTTGGGCATGTGCACGACGAAGTGCACCCGCGCCGTGGTCGACTCGTTGATCCGCACCGTGAACTCGACGGACTCACCGCCGAGGCGCACCTTGAGGATCTGGGCGAAACGCTCGCGGACGCCGGTGTTGTAGCGGTCGCGGGGCAGGTAGACGAGGACCGAGACGTAGCGGCCGTAGGTGTCGGCCCGCAGCAGGATCCGCAGGCCACGGCGCTCCCGGGCCACCATCGCCGCCTCAGCCATCGGGGCCAGCTCGTCGACCGGGGTGTGGAAGAGCTCGTCGCGCGGGTAGTTCTCGAGGGTGTCCATCAGCGCCTTGCCGGCGTGGCTGCGCGGGTCGAAGCCGCTGTG
>JBAZRQ010000477.1:0-3006 GCA_041662925.1 Nocardioides sp.
ATCTGGACGCCGGTCGGCGTTCCGGCCTACCTCCGCCAGCAGGCCGAGCTCTCCCTGCGCAACCTCGGCGTCGACACGATCGACCTGTTCCAGCTGCACCGCATCGACCCCGCCGTCCCGCTGGAGGACCAGGTCGGTGAGCTCAAGCTGCTCCAGGACGAGGGCAAGATCCGCCACATCGGCCTCAGCGAGGTCAGCGTCGAGGAGACCAGGGCGGCCCAGGAGGTCGCCACCATCGCGACGGTCCAGAACCTCTACAACCTGGTCAACCGCAACGCCGAGCCGCTGCTCGAGTACCCCGAGGAGCAGGGCATCGGGTTCATCCCATGGTTCCCCCTCGCCACCGGCCAGCTCTCCCAGGAGGACGGCCCCCTGGCCGCCGCCTCGAAGCAGCGCGGCGCCACGCCTTCCCAGCTCGCGCTGGCCTGGCTGCTGCGCCGCTCTCCCGTGATGCTGCCGATCCCCGGCACCTCCAGCGTCGACCACCTCGAGTCGAACGTCGCCGCGGCCGGCATCGAGCTGACCGACGCCGAGTTCGAGAAGCTCACGGCGGTCGCCTGACCTTCGCGTTTACGAAACGTTGGCGCGGCCCCGGCCGTACGCTCTCGGCTCGTGAGCACACGATTCGAAGGCAAGCGCGCACTGGTCACCGGAGCAGCCGGCGGCGTCGGACAGTCAACGGTCGATCTCCTCACCAACGAGGGCGCCGTCGTCGTGGGGCTCGACCTGAGTCCTTCCGACAACATCCTGGCGTGCGACGTCAGTGACGAGACCTCCGTCCGCGCTGCCGTCGAGTTTGCGGCCGAGCGGATGGGCGGGCTCGACATCGTCGTGAACGTCGCCGGCATCGACCAGTTCCGCAAGTTCGAGGACCTGGACGTCGCCACCTGGCAGCGTCACCTCGGGGTCAACCTCACCGGCCCGATGCTGGTCAGCCAGGCAGCGCTCCCCCACCTGCGCGCCAGCAAGGGCAACATCGTCACCATCGCCTCCATCGCCGGCCTGCGAGCCCAGCCCCACCAAGCCGCCTACTGTGCCTCGAAGGCCGGCGTCATCCTGTTGATGAAGTCACTGGCGCTCGAGCTCGCGGCCGACGGCATCCGGGTCAACACCATCTGCCCCGGCGGCGTCCAGACCGACCTGCCGACCAACGCCGCCGCCGAGCATCCTGACTCCGACCTCGACTGGGGGTTGCTGATGGAGACCGCCGGCGCCAGATACGGCTTCATGCCGCCCAGCGACATCGCCGACGCGGTCGCCTACCTCGCCTCCGACGCCGCAGCATCGGTCACCGGCGCCGTTCTCTCGGTCGACCGCGGCACCGCCTGCTGACCAGGCACATCACAATCGGAGCGCACTGAGGCTGCGCAGGTCACTGGGTTTCGACGCCTCGCCGCGACCTGACTCGCGACGGAGCGCTCGTACCTCGCGCTCCTACTCGTCAGAACTCGATGCTGGGCGCGGCCTGCTGACCCTCGGGCGCGTCGTAGAACTCCCGCTTGTGCACCCCGGCCATGCCGGTGAGGAACATCCACGGGATGGTGAGCACCAGCTTGTTGAGGGTGGCCACGGCGTCGTTGTAGTACTGGCGCGCGAAGGAGATCTGGTTCTCGGTCTCGGCCAGCTGGCGCTGCAGCTCGAGGAAGTTGGTGTTGGCCTTGAGGTCGGGGTAGGCCTCGGCGACGGCGTTGACCTTGACCAGGGCCTGCTGGAGGGCGGCGTCGGCGGCAGCCTTGGCCGGTACGTCGTTGCCCGCCGCGGCGGCCTGGACGCCGGCGCGGGCCCGGGTGACTTCCTCGAAGACGCCCTTCTCGTGCGCGGCGTAGCCCTTGACCGTCTCGACCAGGTTGGGGATCAGGTCGGCCCGTCGGGTGAGCTGGACGTCGATGCCGCCCAGCGCCTCCTCGGCGCCCACGTCGGTCGTGCGCAGCTTGTTGAAGCCGACGACGACGAAGCCGACGATCAGCACGACGACGACGATGGCGATGATGGCGTAGATCACTGACGTGCCTTCTTTCTGGTTGGTGACGAGGTGATGGCGCTGGTCGTGCCGCTGTGAGTGTTCACCATGACCCGCCGCCTCCGCCACCGCCGCCACCGCCGCCGGAGAACCCTCCGCCGCCGCTGGACGAGGACGACTGCGTGGCCTGGTACGACGAGATCGCGCTACTGACGGTCGAGTCGAAGTCGTCGACCATAGAGCCGATGGCCGTCCCGGCGTAGGCGCCGGCGTACCCGGGCCCGAAGTAGCTCGGCACCGGCGGCTCGGCGCCCATCTCGGTGCGGTACTTGGCTGCCCACTGGTCGGCGACGCCGAGCGCCACGGCCCAGGGGATGTACTTGGTGTAGAGGTCCTGGCGACCCGAGAAGTCGAAGCGCTCGATGCTGGAGTCGGTCGACATCACGCGGTGGAAGCCGCCGACGCGCGACCAGAGGTCGCGGCCGGACTTGGTACGCCGGGTGCTCGCGCCGGTGCGCATCATCGGGGTGCCGAACACGGCGAAGGCTCCCGGGACCAGCCCCCACAGCGTCATGTCCAGCGGGTTGGCGAAGACCACAACGATGGCGAGGATGAACCCGCCGAGGACCAGCATCCCGCCGAGGCCGCCGACCCCGGCCGAGACCAGGTGGCCCTCGTTCTTCGCCCAGTCCTTGGTGTTCTGCTCGAAGGACGCGATCTCGGTCTTGAGCCGCTCCCCCGCCTTCACGTCCTTGGGCGAGGCGGTGAACGAGGAGCCAGGACCACCGAGCAGGTGCGCGACCCCGGTGGTCACCGGGTCGAGCCCGGTCCAGCCCTGCGGGCCGCCCTTGTCGGTGATCACCCAGGCGTCGCCGGTCTTCTGCAGGTCGATCGCGCCCTTCTCCGCGGCGTGCATCAACGTGGCGACATAGGCCTCACGGTCGATCGACTCGGTGAGGATGTACTTCGCCTGAGCCGGGCCGATCCCGTCCGGCGGGGCGTACATCAACGGGAACTGCGGGTTGGACTCATAGGTCTTGCGGGCC
>JBAZRQ010000478.1:0-3006 GCA_041662925.1 Nocardioides sp.
ACCGAGCTGGTCATCCTCAATGTGGGCCGCGAGCTGGGACTGCTCGGCGACACCCTGTTCACCATGCTCGTGGTGATGGCGGTCGTGACCACGGTGATGACCGGCCCCCTGCTCAACTTCGCCTACCCGGCACGTCGGGTGGCGCGCGACATCGCGGAGGCCGAGCGGTTGGCGCTCGGAGACCAGGCGTCCACCCGGGTGCTGCTGGTCGCCACCCCCGACCAGGACGACGCCGCGGCGCTCGACGTTGCGATCGGCCTGGTGCGCCTCGAGCTCAACCCCGAGGTGGTGGTCGCCGCGCTGGAGCCCCAGTTGATCGGCAAGCTCGAGATGGGCAGCGGGCTCACCGACGAGCTGGCCAAGATGACCGCCTCGATGGAGCGGCTGGAGGTCCTGGTCCGGCGCGGCCAGGCGCACGGCGTACACGTCCGGATCATCAACCACCCCAGTGCCGACGTGACCGCCGACGTCGTGGAGCTCGCCGCGGCGCTGCGCCCGCAGTTCCTGGTGGTCAGCGAGGGCGACCCCTCCGCGGCCCGGCTGGCCGAGGTGACCGACTGCCTGATGGTGGCGGTGGTGCCCGGCACCGCGAGTCCGGCAGACCGGGCCTGGCTCCGCGTGACCTGGACCCCCGACACCGACGGCGACGCCGCGGTGGTGCTGGCCTGCCGGTTGGCGTCCTGTTTCGGGGCGCGGATCGCCATCGAGACCGGACGCGAGACCCGGCGCTACGCGACCATGATCGAGCAGCTCACCGCGCGCGGGCTGCCCCTGGCCGACGGTTCCGAGCTCGGCGAGCCGCTCACCGTGGCGTCGGTGGAGCGCGCCGAGGCGATCCGGGTGAGGGCCGAGGTCGACGCCGAGCCCACCGACTGGTCCTCGGTCGACCTGGGCGGTGTGCGCGAGCCTCGGTGACTCGACCGCCTCTTCGGGGACTGAGCCCTGGCCTGCGGCGCCGCAGTGGGTGTGGTCTTGGCAGCGAGGAGGAGGTGGGTGCGTGGTTGCGCGCCGCGCCCGGCGGTCCGGTCCGAGCGCCCACTTCCTGAAGCCTGGGATCGTGATCGTTTCGTGACTAAACCCCAGTGGATACAGGGGATTCTCGGCCGTGCAGTGTCGGTGGCCGGTGCTTGACTTGTCCCTATGACCAGCCCGACCGGACCCGAGAGCAGGCAGCTGCTCGACGGTGTCCGCGCGGACTCACGAGCCGCGACCATGGTCGAGGTCCGACGCCTCCACAAAGTCCTGCAGTGGTGCGTCCTGCATCAGACCGACGACGAGGGCGAGGCGTCGTTCGGGGATCACGGGATCCCGTTGGCCGGCGACGGGGCCCCCTGGGTGTCGGAGTTCGCGGTGATGGAGCTCGGCGCCGCGTTGGGCTCCTCGACCGACTCGGCGAAGAGGTACGTCGGGGCTGCGCTCGAGATCCGCTACCGCCTCCCGAAGCTATGGGAGCGGGTCGCCTCGGGTGAGCTGCCGTTCTGGAAGGCCAGGTTCATCGCCGAAAGCACCATGTGTCTGCCCGAAGCCGGTGCGCTGTTTGTGGACCAGCGGGTCGCGTTCTGCGCGCACAAGATCGGCTACGCCGAGCTCCGCCGCCAGATCACCACCGCCCAGCTCCGCTACGACCCCGACCAAGCGGAGAAGCAGCGTCGCCAAGAGGCTGACCGCCGGTGCTTCGACATCTACAAGGGCGACGTGTCCTCGGCCGGGACCGTGCCGGTGTCGGGGACCCTGGACCTCCCGGATGCCCTCGACCTCGACCAAGCCCTCAGCGCCCGCGCCGCGGAGCTGAGAGACCTGGGGTCCGAGGAGTCGCTCGACGTGCGCCGCGCGCTGGCGATCGGTGACCTCGCTCGCGGCCAGGGCACCCTCGACTACGACAAACCCGCACGCCAGGTCGTGGTGCACCTCCACGGCGACACGGTGTTCGGCAACCCCAACGCCAACGTGGGCCGGTGCGACAACACCCGCACCCCGGTCCTGGCCGAGACGATCCGGGCGTGGTGCGGCAACCCCGACGCCACCATCATCATCAAACCCGTCAGAGACCTGGACGACCACATCCACGTGGCCGCCTACGAGGTGCCGGACCGCTTGGTCGAGCAAGACGCTCTGGTCGATCACCACTGCGTGTTCCCGTGGTGCACCCGACCAGCGAGGTCCTGCGACTGCGACCACGCCGTGCCCTACGGCGAGGGCGGCCCGACGTGTTCCTGCAATACCGCGTTGCTCTGCCGCGGGCATCACCGGATCAAGACCCACGGCGGGTGGACCTACGACGTCCTCGACCGCGGCACCTACCTGTGGCACTCACCCCACGGGCATCTCTACCGCCGCGACCACACCGGCACCGAACCCCTCGGAGACCGACAACCCTGAACGCCCAGTTACCCCGCCACCGGCGGGGTCATCGGCGCGTCCAAGAGGCCGCCCACCCTCCGCCGCCGGAGGCTCCCGGGGCAACGGGCCGGGGTCAGAGGTCCTGGGCCTGCCCGCCGTGGGTGTTGAAGGCGAGCGTGCGGTGGCCGATCCGCACCCGGGTGCCCGGGGTCAGGACCTCCTCGCCGCCTGACGCCATCCGGCGCCACTCGACGGCCTTGGGGCTGTTGACGAAGGTGCCGTTGGTCGAGGTGTTGTCGATCAGGACGACGTCCCAGCCGCGCAGCTCCAGCCGGGCGTGCACGCGCGACACCATGTGCGACGCGTCGATGATCGGGATCCCGCGGCACTCGCCCTGCCGGACCCGGTCGTCGGTGTCGGGGTCACGGCCGAGCAGGTAGTCGGTGTCGAGCTGGAAGACCGCGCCGTCGTCGAGCACGATCACGCCGAGCGGCGGCCGCTCGCCGTTCACGAGCACCGGCGTCTGGTGCACCATGTTGATGCCGCAGACCGCGCAGAAGAGCACGCGCGGGTCGTTGAAGTGGCGGTTCTTGCAGAACACCCCGCGCACCTCGGCGGTCACACCCTCGGGTGGTACGTCGCGCTGGTCGGTCACCAGCGGCAGCG
>JBAZRQ010000479.1:0-3001 GCA_041662925.1 Nocardioides sp.
GCGGTTGCCGGGCGAGTTCGACTGGGCCGTACTGGCCATCGAGCCAGAGGGACCGGCCAGACACCGACGACTGGTAGACATCCGGAGTGAGGTCTTCGACCTCGTGGCCGCTGTGGTCCACCTGCTCGTCAGTTACTGAACTTCATCACCTCACCCACCTGGCCCGCTGCGCCGCCCGCAGCTGTTCCAGATCCATCTCCACGTTGCTCATCAGCGTCAGTCCTTCCGCCAGATCGCGCCGAGCGCGGCTCCGGCCCGCCGAGTCGGGCCGGACACGAGGAGCCTGCCCGCGATCGCCGGCCGCGGAAACGTGTGCTCCAAGCCCTGTGGACAAACGTCGCCAGTAGGATGTGCACGCCAGTTCGACGCGCTGAAGCCGAGGAGAGGACGCGATGCCGCACAAACGCGCCTCCGGCCTGCTGCTCTGGGCCCGCGCAGGCACGCTCGGCTCGGTGGTGATGCTCCTCGGATCGGTGTCCCACGCGTCGGCGGGAGGGCTGCTCCCCCACGTCGGCTGGCTCGCGGTCATGCTCGCGGTCAGCACCGTGCTGAGCGCCCGCTTCCTCCTGCTGGCCGCAGCACCAGGACGACTGGTCGCGCTCGTGGTCGCGGGGCAGGCCATGGTGCACCTCGGTCTCACCCTGTCGGCAGGTCACCGCACCGCGGCCACGCCCGGAGCTCTTCCTGACCACCCGCACGCACCCGGCGAAGGCTCCGGTGCCCTGCACGCGCTGGAGCACGCCGCCGAGACGGCACCCCTCACGTCCGACTCCGCCCCGTCGCTCGGCTCCTCGGCGATGAGTCACCTCGTGGAACACACCGTCAACGCGGGCCCCCTCATGCTGGTCGCCCACCTGGCGGCCGCCGTGGCCGTCGGCCTCTGGCTGGCCATCGGCGAGTCGGCTCTGTGGACCGTGCTCGCCCTGACCTCCACCTCCGTGCGCACGCTCGTCTCTCGCGCGCGACAGGCGTTCGGCCGGTGGCTCCTGCCACCGACTGCCCTGGCGCCCACGCTGGCCCTGGCCGGCACCTTCTCCGCGGACCTCGGGCCGCGTCGACGTCTCGACGCACGCGTCGATTCGCCCCGCGGCCCACCCCAGCAGCTCGACGTCTACTGACGGCGCCCCGGCCCGGGGTGCCGCGCTGGCCTGCGCCCGTGTGCCCGGCCGGCCTCACCCGACCTGCTAGGAGATCCGTTGAACCACCGTCGCTACACCCTTCCCGTCGTCGCCCTCGCCCTCGCCTTCCTCGCAGGGTCGTGTGGCACCGACGACGCCGACGACGCCACCGCGTCATCCGCATCGCCGACCGAGAAGATCACCATCGAGGACCCCTGGGTCCGGGCCACGAAGGGCACCGAGGACCCGTCGATGACCGCCGCCTTCATGGTCATCGACAACGACGGGTCCGAGGACGTCACGCTGGTCGGTGCCTCCTCACCCGTCTCCGACATGGTCCAGCTCCACGAGATGGCCATGGTCGACGGCGTGATGGGCATGCAGGAGGTCGACGGCGGCATCGTGATCACGGCCGGTCGCGGCAAGCTCCTCGAGCCCGGCGGCTTCCACATCATGATGATGGGCCTCGACACCGAGCTCGCACCCGGCGACGAGGTCGAGCTGACGCTGGAGTTCTCCGACGACACGAGTGAGGTCCTGACCGTCCCGGTCAAGGAGTTCACCGAGGAGGAGGGCCACTACCACTCCCCCGGCACCGCGGACCACACCGACGAGCCCAGCTCCACCCCTTCCTCGTCATGACCCTGCCGCGCCGCCGGTTCCTGGGGTACGTCGGTTCCGCCGTGGCGGGGGCAGCGGTTGCTGCTCCCGCCACGGCGGCGGTGGTGGGCGGCTCCGACCCATCGCCGCGCCCGGCACCGGACGTCCTTCCCACCTTCAGCCCCTACGGCACGACCCAGCCGGCGATCGAGCTCTCTCTCCCCCGTTTCGTCGAGGTCATCTCGCTCGACCTCCTGCCGGGGGTCGACCGCCCGGCGCTAGGTCGACTGATGCGCCGGTGGACCGGTGACGTGGTGGCCCTCACCGACGGGCGACCCGCCCCCGGTGACACCGCTCCCGAGCTGGCGGTCGGCTCCGCCGGCCTCACCGTCACGGTCGGTCTCGGCGCCGCCGCGGCAGCCTTGGCCGGCGGCTCCCCCGCGGGCCTGGTCGACGTCCCGGCGATGCGGCACGACCGGCTCGAGCCCCGCTGGACCGGCGGGGACCTGGTGCTCGTGGTCGCGGCGCACGACGGCACGACCCTCACCCATGCGACCCGCCGGCTGGTCTCCGACGCGGAGCCGTTCGCCAGGCAGCGCTGGCGCCAGCACGGCTTCTGGAACGGCCAGGACGAGCGGGGCCAGCCGATGACCGGCCGCAACCTGTTCGGACAGGTCGACGGAAGCGCCAACCCGCGACCCGGCACCGTGCTCTTCGACAACACGGTGTGGATCGGCGATGGCCCCTGGGCGGGCGGCACGACCCTGGTCGTGCGTCGCATCCGGATGGACCTCGACACCTGGGACGCCCTCACTCGCGACGAGCAGGAGCGCGCGTTGGGGCGGAGGCTGGACACGGGGGCACCCCTCACTGGTGGCCAGGAGCTCGACGGCGTCAACCTCGACGCGCTCGACGCCCAGGGACGGCCGATCGTCACGGCGTCCGCGCACGTGCGTCGCTCGCACCCGAGGATGAACGCCGGGCGGCGCATCTTCCGCAAGGGCGCCAACTACACCCATGACGTCGACGGTCGGACCGAGCACGGCCTGCTGTTCATGAGCCACCAGGCCGACATCGCCGACCAGTACGTCCCGATCCAGCAGGCCCTCGACACCGCCGACGCCCTCAACGACTGGACCACCGCCATCGGCTCCGCCACGTTCGCGCTCCTGCCCGGGTTCGAACGCGGCGGCTGGCTGGGGCAGAGCCTCCTCGAGTGAAGGCACTCACGGGTCAGGTCTGCTCCGTCAGCAGCGCCCATTCGGTGACGACGGGGGCGAGCC
>JBAZRQ010000480.1:0-2985 GCA_041662925.1 Nocardioides sp.
GCCACAGGTGCTCGCCCTCCTCGACGGCGTCGTACACCGAGACCACGTTGGGGTGGTTGAGGGCGGCCGACGAGCGGGCCTCGCGCATGGCACGGGCCAGGTGCGGCAGCGACTCCCCCGGGAGCCGGCCGACCCGTTTGATCGCCACCGGCCGGCCGAGGCGCTCGTCGTGGGCCAGCCAGACGCTGCCCATGCCACCGCGTCCCACCTCCCGCTCGACGCGGTAGCGACCGCCGATGGGCTCCGTGGGCAGGGCTGTTCCTGGAGAGTCCATGGGGACCCACTACCCAGGACAGCGGGTCAGTACCCACCTGTGGCGCAAGGCACGCAAACCGATCGCCGCGAGGGCGCCGCCCTGGCAGGCTTGCCCGGTGCTGACCAGGATGCGCCGCCTCCGGGTCCCAGCCGTGCTGAGGGACGAACCCCAGTACCGGCTGCTCTTCGGCAGCCAGGTGCTGTCCATCGTCGGCGACCGCGTCACCGCCGTGGCGCTCCCGTTCGCGGTGATCGCCATCGGCGGGGGCGTCGCGGACGTCGCGCTCGTCTCAGCCGCTCAGTTCCTGCCCTTCGTGGTCCTCGCGCTCCCCGCCGGCGTGTGGGCGGATCGGTTCGACCGGCGGCGGATGCTGATCCTCTCCGACATCGTCCGCCTGGTCTGCCAGGTGGTGGCGGCGTCGCTGCTGATGGGTGGCGGGGCCTCCGTGCCGGCGCTGGTCGGGATCGCGGCGGTGTACGGCGCCGCCGACGCCTTCTTCGCGCCGGCGTTCAGCGGGCTGCTCCCCTCGACGGTCAGCCCGGCCAACCTCCAGCCCGCCAACGCGTTGCGCGGCCTGAGCTTCTCGTTCGGCAGCGTGGTCGGGCCGATCCTGGCGGGGTTGCTGATCGCCTTCGCGGGAGGACCCGGCGGCGCGCTGCTCTTCGACGCCCTGACCTTCGCCGTCTCGATCGCCCTGCTGATCCCGCTGCGACCGACGCTGGTCGAGCGGGCGCTGCGCGCGGAGGACCCGCTCGCCAGCACCGACCACTTCTGGACCAGCCTCGAGCAGGGTTGGCACGAGGTGCGCAGCAGGCCGTGGGTGGTCGGGTTCCTCGGCTCGCTCAGCGCCTACCACGTCGCCGTGCTCCCGGCGATCTTCGTGATCGGTCCGGTCCTGATGGATCGCGAGCTCGACGGTGCGCGCAGCTGGGCGATCATCGTCACCTGCTTCGGGGTCGGCGCGATCCTCGGGGACCTGCTCTTCCTGCGTTGGCGACCGCGCCACGCCATGCGGGTGGCGAGCCTGCTGCTGGTGGGCGCGTCCTGCCAGGCGGCGTTCATCGGCAGCGGCCTCGGGACCTGGGGCATCGGGGTCCTCGAGCTGTTCGCCGGCGTCTGCGTCACCGGCGCGTTCGCGCTCTGGGAGACCTCGCTCGGCGAGCACATCCCGTCCCACGCACTCTCACGGGTCGCCAGCTACGACTACCTGTCCTCCAGCGGCACGATCCCCCTCGGCAACACGAGACCCTGATCGGCATGACCGTCGTCGGCATCGGGTGCTCACTGGCCGTGGCATCGCTGCCCTCGGTACGCAACCTGCCGCGGGGTGCCGACGTACTGCCGGCCTGACGACCGGGTGACCCACGTGACTGGGGTAGTCCCTCACGAACGCGCGATATTTGAACGATCCAAGACCGCGCGGACGTTAGGGACTACCCCGGCGTGGCGTGCTCACGGCTGTGTTGCGTCATCCGTGCCGTCGGATCGGTGCAGCTGGAAGCGACGCCCGGTGACCACGTCGGGCGTCAGCTCGATCACGTCGTACTTCGGGGTGTCCACCCAGGGCTGCCGGGGCAGGCTGTCCAGCCGGTGCTGCTCGTCCTCGCCGAGGCGCCGCAACGCGCCGCGGGCGACGACCGACCAGGCGGCCTGGTCGTCGCGCCAGTCGATCTCGAACGCCACGTCGCTGTGCAGCGCCGCCGCGAGCAGCTTGTTGCCCGACGCGGTGCGGAAGAGCAGGCAGCGCCCGTCGACGAGGTAGTTGATCGGGACCACATGGACCTCGTCGACGAGGCGGTAGGCCAGCCGGCCGAACTCTTCGTCAGCGAGCAGCTCCCAACACTGCTCGACACTCAGCTCCTGCACCGGTTCGTCGGAAGGCTGCGCAGTCATCGTGGACTCCCACATGATTGGGGGGATTCGCTTGCCGAGGCCCCGTGGGACAACGCTAGGCAGCCTCCGGGCCGACGAGCAGGGTCCTAGGTCCCGTCATTGGGCCGCAGCGGCCACCTCTGCGAACTCGCAGAAGGCCGCGTAGGCGCGGGGTCCATAGATGGTGGCGGGCCCGCCCTTCATCAGGAACGTCACGCCGATCGCCTCGGCGGCTTCCTGCGGGGTGGCCCCGGCCTTGGCAGCTCCCTGCGCGTGGGAGGCGATGCAGCCGTCGCAGCCCTCGACCACGCCGATCGCCAGCGCGATCAGCTCCTTGGTCTTGACGTCGAGGTCACCCGCCTGGAACGCCGCCTTGTGGAGCTGACCGAAGCCCTGGTAGACGTCGGGAACCGCCTTGCGCAGCGCGCGGTGCAGGGGCGAGAGCGCGTCCAGGACGGCCGGGCCGTGCTCGTGACCGGCGTCGCTCACGTGTCGCTCCCGACCCGTGCGGCCTCCATGTCCAGGTCGATCACCGCGGCGATGACCTGGTCGAGAGCGGCGGCCGGGAGTGCTCCGGGCTGGGAGAACACCAGCTGGCCTTCCTTGAACGCCATCAGCGTCGGGATGGACGTGATCTGGGCGGCCGCGGCGATCTCGCGCTGCGCCTCGGTGTCGATCTTGCCGAAGACGATGTCGGGGTGCGCGGTAGCAGCGGCCTCGAAGACGGGTGCGAACTGGCGGCACGGGCCGCACCACGACGCCCAGAAGTCGACGAGCACGATCGGGCTCTTCTCGATCGTCTCCTGGAAGTTCTCGGTGGTCAGCGTGAGCGTGGACATATGTGATCCTCTCCTCGG
>JBAZRQ010000481.1:0-2973 GCA_041662925.1 Nocardioides sp.
CGTGACCTGGTAGCCGAGGAAGGCACCGACCTTGGCGACCGCCGCCGCGAAGTCGATCGCGCCGAAGACCAGCAGCCGCGGCTTGGGGGCGAAGGCCCACACGAAGACCCGCATGCCCTCGCCGCGTCGCTCGCCGTCGGGGCCGTAGGTCAGCGTCGCGTTGTGACCGGCGGCCAGCAGGCCCAGGGCGTCGTCGTGCACGGCGGCGTCGGTGCGCTCGCTGCCCAGGCTGCCTTCGTTGTGGCTCGCCTCCGGGCGGACCACCAGCCGCCGACCCAGCCACGACGGGTCGGGGTGCTCGATCACGGTCGCCAGGGCGACCGGGCGGCCGGCCTCGATGTCGGTGGCCAGGTCGCCCAGCTCGGGGAAGGTCTCCCGCGACACCTTCTCGACGTAGACGTCGAGGATCCCGCCGCAGGTGAGCCCCACGGCGAACGCGTCGTCGTCGGAGACGCCGTAGCGCTCGAGGACGGGGGCGCCGCTCACCATCACCGACTCGGCGAGGTCGTAGACCGCACCCTCGACGCAGCCGCCGGAGACGGAGCCCACGGCCTCACCGTCGCTCGTCACGAGCATCGACGCGCCGGCCGGGCGGGGCGCGGAGCGGAACGTCGCGACCACGGTGCCGACGCCGACCACCTCGCCGGCCTCCCAGCGGGGCAGCAGCTGGTCCAGCACGTCACGCACGGGCGACCACCTCCAGGACCTCGGCGAACGTCGCGAGCGAGTGGCCCGCGACGAAGTCGTCGACGTGCGGCAGCGCGGCGAGGACCCCCTGCTGCACCGGCTCGTAGCCGGCCTTGCCGCGGTGCGGGTTGACCCACACGACACGGTGGGCGATCCGGTGCAGCCGGGCCATCTGCTCGCCGAGCAGCGCCGCGTCCCCGCGCTCCCAGCCGTCGCTGAAGACCACGACCACAGCGCCGCGGGCCAGCCCGCGCCGCCCCCACCGGTCGAGGAAGACCCGCAGCGTCTCGCCGAGCCGGGTGCCGCCGGACCAGTCCGGCACGGCCTCGCCGGCGGCCACCAGGGCGCGCTCGGCGTCGCGGTTGTGCAACGCCCGGGTGAGGTGGGTGAGCCGGGTCCCGACCGTGAACGTCTCGACCACGCCCGGTCCCTGCGACATCCGGTGCGCGAGCCGCAGCAGCGCGTCGGCGTAGCCGTTCATGGAGCCCGACACGTCGACCAGCAGCACGATCCGGCGCGGCCGTACCGCGCGGCGCCGCCAGACGATGTCGGCCGGCTCCCCCATCCGGCGCAGGCTCGCCCGGAGGGTGCGCGAGGCGTCGACCCGCCCACGGTGCCACGCCCGGTGTCGCGCCGTACGTCGGACCGGTGCGCGCGGGCGCAGGGTCGCGAACATCGCGGAGAGCCGGTGCTTCTCGGCGGCCGAGAGGGTGGCCACGTCGCGGTGGCGCAGCACCTCCGCGGCACTGGCGCGGGCCCGGACGGTCTCGCCGGGGGCGTCGCCCGAGCCCGGCTGCTCGTCGGCGGGCAGGTCGGAGAACGACGGGACCGAGGGCTGCGCGGGGCGCGGCCGCGGGAGCCCGTCGCGGGCGTTGAACCAGGCCGTGAACACCTGGTCGTAGCGGGCCAGGTCGTCGGGCGAGCCGCACAGCGTGGCCCGGCCGGCGGCGTAGGTGGCGCGCTGGTCGCCGGCGCCGACCACGGCGACGGCGTCGACGAACGACTGGGTGCGGTCCTGGGTGACCGGGACGCCGGCGGCGCGCAGCGCCCGGGCGAACCCGACCAGGATCTCGTCGGCGGCACTCATGGTCACGTGCGCAGCATCTGGTCGAGGGCGTGGCGGACCCGCTCGGTGTCCTCGCGGTACTTCACGAGCGCGCCCAGGGTGCGCGACGCGGCGTCGAGGTCGAGGTCGGTGGAGCCGAGGTGGTGCAGCGCCCGTGCCCAGTCGAGGGTCTCGGCCACGCCGGGCGGCTTCTCGAGGTCGTGCCGGTCGCGCAGCTGCTGGACGACGGTCGCCACCTGCCGGGCCAGCCGCTCGGAGACCTCCGGGGCCCGCGACCGCAGGATCTCGACCTCGCGGTCCAGGCCGGGGTGGTCGATCCAGTGGTAGAGGCAGCGCCGCTTGAGCGCGTCGTGCAGCTCGCGGGTGCGGTTGGAGGTGAGCACCACGATCGGCGGGGTGGCCGCCTTGACGGTGCCGAGCTCGGGGATCGTCACCTGGTAGGTCGACAGCACCTCGAGCAGGAACGCCTCGAACTCGTCGTCGGCCCGGTCGACCTCGTCGACCAGCAGCACCGCCGGGGCCTGTTGCAGCGCGGCCAGCACGGGGCGTGCGAGCAGGAACCGCTCGTCGTACAGGCTCTTCTCGGCCTCCTCGACGTCAGCCCCTCCCGCAGCCTCGAGGGCGCGCAGGTGCAGGATCTGGCGCGGGAAGTCCCAGTCGTAGAGCGCCTGCGTGGCGTCGATGCCCTCGTAGCACTGCAACCGCACCAGCGGCAGCCCCAGGCTCTCGGCCACCGCCTCGGCGAGGGCGGTCTTGCCGGTGCCCGGCTCGCCCTCGAGCAGCAGCGGGCGCTGCATGCGCAGCGCCAGGAACACCACCGTGGCGAGGTCGTCGTCGCTGAGGTAGCCGGTCTCGCGCAGGCGTGCGGCGACCTCGGGGGCGGACGTCGGCTCCATCGGGCCAGGCTACTCAGGCTCCGGTTGGCCACCTGTTGGCCGAGCCCCGGACCTCAGCGGGACGGGATGACGTCGACGTCCTCGCCGGTGGCGAGGTCACCGCACTCGACCAGGCGTACGTCGGTCCCGGCGAGGTAGTCGCGGGCGCCGCGGTCACCGGCGGCGGTCGCGGTCACCCCGGCCCAGTGGTCGCGGCCCAGCAGCACGGGATGCCCGGGTCGGCCCTCGAACGTCGCCCGGGCGAGGACGTCGGGTCCGGCGCCGGCGGCGACCACCCGTCGTACGACCTCGGCGGTGACGTCAGGCAGGTCGACCAGCAGCACG
>JBAZRQ010000482.1:0-2965 GCA_041662925.1 Nocardioides sp.
CGAACGCGCCGGTGGCCACCGATCCCGAGCCGTACCCGATCCGGACGCCGCGGGGCAGGACGGCGGTCGTCGACGCGGGGGTGGTGGGCATCCCCGCACCTTAGTGACGAACCGCCGCCCTGGGGGTCGGATCAGCCGCTCAGATGCCGCAGCTGGGGGCGCTCCACGACCGGCCGGCGCGGATGTCGACGTGCACGTGGTCGTCGTGGTCGGGGTAGCCCGGACCGTAGATGCCGCCGAAACCCGCGTAGCGCGAGCTGCTCGCGATCGTGCACAGGGTGGCCGACGAGCTGACCAGGTCGAGCGCGGTGCCGTAGGTGTGCTGCCCGGTCCCGCTGCCGCCGACCTGCCGGTCGCACGCCTGCGACCGGAAGCCCGACGTGACGGTCAGTGGCACGTCGCCCAGCCGGTGCCGCAGCGCCTCGGCGCGCCACATCGCGCGGAGCAGGTTCTGCTGCACGGTCGCGGCGCTCACCGACCCGCCGCTGTAGCCGCCGGCTCCGCAGCCGCCGTCCACCTCGGCGTACGAGAAGTGCGCGGGTGTGCAGTCGGCGTCCTGGAGCTCATAGATCTTGGCGTAGGTCGCCGGGCCGGCCGCGCCGTCGGCGGAGAGGCCGTACGCCGCCTGGAAGCCGCGCACGGCGGCGGTCGTCTGGGCGCCGTAGCTGCCGTCGATGGCCATGTTGACGCCGTACCCGGCCCAGCCCGCGACGCGGACCTGGAGCTGGGCGACGTCGTCGCCGGTGGCTCCGGAGCTGAGCGTCCGGCCCCACGAGTAGCACTCGTCGGCGTAGGCGGGAGCGGGGGTCGATGAGAGTGCCACGAGGCTGGTCAGGGTGACCAGCACCGCCACGAGAGAGGCACGCATCCGAGACATGGAGATTCCTTCCGTCGGGGAACTGTCCCCTGGCCCCTGCCCCCAGCCGGACGGTCGAAACCCGGGAGGCTACTTCGAGAGGGCGCGGGAGGCGGCGGACCCGTGCCGGCGGTTCTTGCGGGTGCCGATCGTGGGCAGCGTCGAGGGCGGCGGGGGCTCGACGACCGGGTCGCTCGACCAGCGCGAGATCCACTCGTCCAGCGCGCGCCACGTGGTGTCGCGGGCGCGGCGGCCGGTGAGCATGCCGAGGTGACCGCCGGGCACGATCTCGAACCGGACGTCGGCGGACCCGGTCAGCAGCGGCACCAGGGCCCGGACCGCGGGCATCGGGGCGATGCCGTCGGTGGCGCCGGCGAAGACCAGCACGGGTGCGGTGATGTCGGCGACGGAGATCGTGCGGTCGTCCAGCTCGAGGGTGCCTCCGACGAGCGCGTTGCCCTTCACGAACCGGTGGTAGAGCTGGCCGAAGGTCCGGCCGGGGTAGGCGACCATGCCGGCGGTGAAGCGGTCGACCGCCTCGAGCTGGGCCAGGAAGTCGGTGTCGTCGAGATGGGTCGCGACCGCGAGCGGCTTGGTGACCAGCTTCTGGAACGACGAGAGCTGGAAGGCCCACCGCACCAACGGCTGGGGCACCCCGCCCACGGCCTGGTAGGCGCGGGTGACCAGGCCCCGGCCCTCGCCGAGGTTGAGCAGCGGCCGGAGCGGCGCCACGAGCGGGACCAGGCTGATGTCGAACGGAGAGCCCAGCACGCTCAGGGAGGCGACCGGGAGGTCGGCGTCGTCGGCGGTGGCCAGCAGCGAGAAGATCCCGCCCAGGCTCCACGCGACCACGTGCACGGGGCGACCGCCCGCGTGGGCCGACACCTCGCGGATCGCGGTCGGGATCACCTCGTCGACCCAGTGCTCCATGCCGAGGTTGCGGTCCTTGAACGACACCTGCCCGTACTCCACGAGGTAGGTCGGGCGCCCGTCGCGCACGAAGTGCTCGACCAGCGAGCAGCCGCGGCGCAGGTCGTAACAGGTGGCCGGCGCGGCCAGCGGCGTGACCAGCAGCACCGGGTCACCCTGCTCGACCACCTTGGCCGCCGGCCGGTAGTGGTAGACCTCGCGCAGCGTCCCCTCGTCGATCAGGGTCCGCGGCATCGGCCGCAGGTCGGCCAGCCCGCCGTAGAGCACCTTGTGGGCGACGTTGCTGGCGGCCGAGACGACCTGATCGGGTTTGGGGATCAAGTCCATACCCGAAAACTACTCCTTGTCCACCACTCCCCGGGCCGGTGCTCAGGGGCGTGGCTTGGCGGGGCGGACCGGTTTCACGTGGGTGTTGTCGACGTGGGAGAGCTCGGTCATGAAGCTGTCGGCCCAGGCCGCGACGTCGTGCAGGCGGATCGTCTTGCGCATCGCCTTCATCCGGCGGGTGAGGTCGCGGGGGTTGGCGTGGAAGGCCTCGAGCATGGAGGCCTTCATCGCGTTGATGTCGTAGGGGTTGACCAGCCAGGCCTGGCGCAGCTCGTCGGCGGCGCCGGCGAACTCCGAGAGCACGAGGGCGCCGTCGTTGTCGAACCGGCAGGCGACGTACTCCTTGGCGACGAGGTTCATCCCGTCGCGGTAGGGGGTGACGACCATGACGTCGGCGGCGCGGTAGAGGGCGGCCATCTCCTCGCGGGGGTACGACGAGTGCAGGTAGCTGATCGCCGGCCGGCCGATCCGGCCGAGGTCGCCGTTGATCCGGCCGACCAGGCGGTCGATCTCGTCGCGCAGGATCTTGTACTGCTCGACCTCTTCGCGCGACGGCACCGCGACCTGCACGAACACGGCGTCCTCGACGTCGAGGTGGCCGTCCTCGATCAGCTCGCTGAAGGCGCGCAGCCGCGCGTAGATGCCCTTGGTGTAGTCGAGCCGGTCGATGCCGAGGAAGATCCGGCGCGGGTTGCCGAGCGCCTCGCGGATCGCCTTGGCCCGCGCGGCGACGGCGTCGGACTGGGCCAGCTCCTCGAAGCCGCGGGCGTCGATCGAGATCGGGAACGCCGCCGCGCGGACGGTGCGGCCGTCGGGGAGGTAGACGAGGTCGCGGTGGGTCTTGTGCCCGAC
>JBAZRQ010000483.1:0-2963 GCA_041662925.1 Nocardioides sp.
CTGATGCGCACTCCTCTCTGTGAGCAGTTCGGGATCGACTATCCGATCTTCGCGTTCACCCCGTCCGAGCACGTTGCGGCGGCCGTGTCGAAGGCCGGCGGCCTGGGCGTGCTCGGCTGCGTGCGGTTCAACGACCCGGCGGAGCTCGAGAAGACGCTGACCTGGCTCGACGACAACACCGACGGCAAGCCCTACGGCGTCGACATCGTGATGCCGATGAAGATCCCCACCGAGGGCACGTCGATCGACCTCAAGGCGATGATCCCGCAGGAGCACCTGACCTTCGTGGAGCAGACGCTGCAGAAGCTCGGCGTACCCCCGCTCCCGGAGGGTGAGGGCCGCGACGGCGTCCTCGGCTGGCTGCACTCCGTGGCCCGCTCGCACCTCGACATCGCGCTCCAGCACCGGCCGGTGCTGATCGCCAACGCGCTGGGCTCGCCGCCCAAGGACGTCATCGACAAGTGCCACGAGCACGGCATCCAGGTGGCGGCGCTGGCCGGGGCGGCCAAGCACGCGCTCAACCACGTCGCCAACGGCGTCGACATCATCGTGGCCCAGGGCTACGAGGCCGGTGGCCACACCGGTGAGGTTGCCAGCATGGTGCTGACACCCGACATCGTCGACGCGGTCGGCCCCGACGTGCCCGTGCTGGGCGCCGGCGGCATCGGCTCCGGTCGCCAGGTGGCCGCGTCGCTGGCGCTGGGCGCGCAGGGTGCGTGGATGGGCTCGATCTGGCTCGGCACCAAGGAGTACCAGCTCATGGGCGCCGCCAACAGCGAGGCGTGGACCACCGCGTTCACGCGGGCGACCAGCAGCGACACCGTGCGCACCCGCGTCTACACCGGCAAGCCGGCCCGCCTGCTCAAGACCAAGTGGACCGAGGCCTGGGCCGAGGAGGGCGCCCCGTCGCCGCTGCCGATGCCCCTGCAGAACCTGCTGGTGGCCAACGCGCACAGCCGGATCAGTGCGGCCAACGACCCCGACGTGATCTCGATGCCGGTCGGCCAGATCGTGGGCCGGATGAACGAGGTACGCCCGGTCGCCGAGGTGATGGCCGACCTGGTCAGCGAGTTCGAGGAGACCGTCCGCAGGCTGGACAAGATCAGCGGCTGAAGTAGCCGGATGGCTCCTGGGTCGTTGGTCCGGGCATGGTGATGACCGTCACGAGCACTGAGCCGAAGCAGGGGCGACACGCCGCCGTACGACGTCTGGCAGTGGCGGCGGTGAGCGTCGCCACCTGCCTGGGCGGCCTGTCCGTCGCGGGCGTGCTCAGCGCGGAGGGGTCGTCGTTCCCGCAGGCCGTGGAAGAGGCCGAGTGCGGCCCGGGTGCGCGCCCCGAGACCGACATCCAGGGCCGGGTCCCGCAGCGCGACTACGACACCGGGCGGGTCAAGCGCGGCTACCAGTGCAACACCCGGATGGTGTCGCACCAGGGCACCCACGGCGGGTTCAAGACGCTGCGCTACACCGACCGCACCGGTCGCACGTGCGCCTTCTACGACTCCACCCGGCTGTTCCCCGCGGATGTGCTGTTCCAGGCCCGCTCCGGCTCGGGCGTCGTCGTGCTGGACATGACCGACCCGGCCAAGCCGCGCCGTACCGCCAACCTGACCACGCCGGCGATGCTCAGCCCTCACGAGTCGCTGCTCGTCGAGCCGCGCCGCGGCCTGCTCGCCGCCGTGGTCGGCAACCCGATGACCAACGTCGGGATCCTCGAGATCTACGACGTCCGCGCCGACTGCCGCCGGCCGGTCCTGCTCTCCTCCACCGCCGAGGCGATCCTCGGCCACGAGAGCGGCTGGTCGCCGGACGGCAAGACGTTCTACGCCTCCAGCACCGGCGGCCAGACCCTGGCCGCGATCGACGTCAGCAACCCGCGTCAGCCGAAGCGGATCTTCGCCCAGTACGGCGTCAACTACCACGGGCTGCGTTTCTCCCGCGACGGCCGCACGATGTACGCCGCCAACATCGGCGACGACCTGTCCAGCGGCACCATCCCCGGCGAGGGCCTGCGGATCATCGACGTGAGCGAGATCCAGGACCGCGTGCCCGACCCTGAGATCAAGGTCCTCTCCGACCTGGTCTGGCGCGAAGGCTCGATCCCGCAGGTCTCACAGCCGTTCCGTCGCGGCCAGCGTGACTACCTGCTGCAGGTCGACGAGTTCGCGAAGTTCGGCCTGGGCGACGTCGCGGACGCCGCTGTCGGGGCCGCCCGCATCATCGACGTGACCGACCCGCGGCGCCCGCAGGTGATCTCCCACCTCCGGCTGCAGGTCCACCAGCCCGCCGGGCGGCGCGCCTCCATCAACGACCCCGGCGCCGGGAGCCCGGTGGGCGGCTACACCGGCCACTACTGCTCCGCGCCCTACCAGCAGAACCCGCGGATCGTGGCCTGCTCGATGATCGCCTCCGGCCTGCGCATCTTCGACATCCGCGACCTGCGCAACCCCAAGGAGGTCGGCTACTTCAACCGGCCGACCGAGGACGTCATCCCGCTCAAGACCGGCGCCAACGCGATGTCGCAGCCCGCCTGGGACGTCAAGCGTCGCTCGGTCTGGTACACCGACGGCACCTCGGGCTTCTACGTCGTCAAGCTCACCAACGGGGTCGGGCAGCTGCTCGCGCGGTGACCTCCACGTGGAGGTCTCGCACCGTACGGCGCCAGGGGCGTGCGTAGCGCAGCGCAATGTCCACGTCGGTGTCGGTGGAGTCGAGGTCGAGGTCGGCGAAGGCTAGCCCCGGCCTGTTGTCCTGCGTGCACCGGGCGAGCCAACGGCCGCCTGGCGCGACGATGCCGGAGGGCACCGTGGCGCCGTACTGGGAGGGGATGGAGTAGCCGACCCAGTAGCAGTAAAGGGCGGCGTGTGCCTGCGCGATCATCGCCCGGTGCGGGTCGTCGGCCATCACTGAGAGCAGCACGCAGTCGACGTCAAGCCGCTCGTACTCCTCGAAGAGATGCGGGA
>JBAZRQ010000484.1:0-2957 GCA_041662925.1 Nocardioides sp.
GGCAGGGGGTTCGCGACGTGACCCGGGTCGCGGCGGGCGACCCCGCGCTCTACGGGCAGATCGTGGCCGCCAACGCGCAGGCGGTCGGCGCGCTGCTGACCGGCGTACGCGAGCGGCTGGACGTGGTGATCGAGGCCCTGGCCGGGGGAGACCGGGCCGGGGTCGAGGCGGTGCTCAGTGAGGGCGTCAGCGGCACCCGGGCCATCCCGGGCAAGCACGGCAGCCCCGCGCGCCCGACCGGCACCGTGTTCGTCGCCGTGCCCGACCACCCGGGCGAGCTCGCCCGACTGTTCGCCGACGCCGGTGCCAGCGAGGTCAACATCGAGGACGTGCGGATCGACCACGACCCGGGCCGCCCGGTCGGCCTGGTCGAGCTGACCGTCGACGTGGACCGCGCGGAGCACCTGTTGACGTCTCTCGAATCGAAGGGATGGGTGACGCACCGGTAGGCTCAACCCCCGTGAAGAGCCCAGATCAGAGCCCTGAGAGCCACGTCGTGGTGGCCGTCGACGGGACCTCGGGCTCGGGGAAGTCGAGCACCTGCCGCGGCGTCGCCGCCCGCCTGGGCCTGCGCTACCTCGACACCGGCGCGCAGTTCCGGGCGATGACCTGGTGGATGCTGCGCGAGGGCGTCGACATCCACGACGCCGACGCGGTGGCCGCCTGCGCGGGCAAGCCCGCCATCGAGTCCGGCACCGACCCGCTCGGACCCACCATCGAGGTCGACGGCGTCGACGTCTCCGCCGCGATCCGCACCGACACGGTGACCGGCGCCGTGTCGCCCGTCAGCACCGTGCCCGAGGTCCGCGCCCGGCGGCTCCGACGTGAGCGCCACCGAGAAGGTCCTCCAGGAGCGCGACCGGATCGACTCCGGGCGTGCCACCGCCCCGCTCGTGATGGCAGACGGCGCCGTCCACATCGACACCACGCCGTACTCCCTCGAGGAGGTCATCGAGCAGGTCGTCGGCCTCGTCCGGGTGGCGACGTGACCAGCCATTCCGCGCTTCCCCGCACCGACACCACGCCGCACCCGCCGCGGTTCATGCTCGAGAAGCTGCGGCCCCCGGCCCGCTGGCTCGCCCGGCGGCGGTACGGCGTGACGGTGCACGGCGCCGCGCAGGTGCCGGCCACGGGGCCGGTGATCTTCGCCGCCAACCACATCGGCATCATCGACGGCCCGCTGCTGGCGACCTTCGCGCCGCGGCCGGTCCACGCCCTGACCAAGATCGAGATGTTCCGGGGCCGGCTGGGCCGGTTCCTGCACTACTCGGGCCAGATCCCGCTCGACCGCTACGTCGCGGACCCGCAGGCGGTCAAGCAGGGCCTGCGGGTGCTGCGCGACGGTGGCACGGTCGGGATCTTCCCCGAGGGCCACCGGGGCGCGGGCGAGCTCACGCGCTTCCACCGCGGGGCGGCGTACTTCGCCCTGGTGACCGGTGCGCCGGTCGTCCCGGTGATCATGATCGGGACGCGGGAGCCCGGCGGCCACACCGGTTCGCTCCCGAAGAGGGGCGCGAGGATTGAGCTCGTCTTCGGCGCACCCTTCACACTGGAGCAGAAGCCGTGGCCGCGCCGTCGCGGCGACGTGGAGTCCGCGTCCTTGCGACTGCGCGACCGCATGCTCGACGATCTTCGTGAGGCGCTGGTGACCACCGGCCGGAGCCTCCCGGGACCCCTCCCGTCAGGGGAGCAGGAGCCCGACCCTTCCGGTGGCGTGACAGGAACGACGACGTGAGCGAGACGCTGGAGCCCGACGAGACGACAGTGGACGGGCCGGTGCCCGTCCTGGCGGTGGTCGGGCGTCCCAACGTGGGCAAGTCGACCCTGGTCAACCGGATCATCGGCCGCCGTGAGGCGGTCGTCGAGGACGTGCCCGGCGTGACCCGTGACCGGGTGTCCTACGACGCCCACTGGAACGGCCGCGCCTTCACCGTGGTCGACACCGGCGGCTGGGACCCCGACGCCCGCGGTCTGGCCGAGGCGATCCGCGCCCAGGCCGAGATCGCGGTCGGCCTCGCCGACGCCGTGCTGTTCGTGGTCGACGCGACCGTCGGGATCACCGACCACGACGAGGCCGTCGTCAAGATCCTGCGCGCGTCGGGCAAGCCCGTCATCCTGGCCGCCAACAAGGTCGACGACCAGCGCACCGAGGCCGAGGCCTTCGGTCTCTGGAACCTCGGCCTGGGGGAGCCGTGGCCGGTCTCCGCGCTGCACGGGCGCGGCTCGGGCGACATGCTCGACGCCGTACTCGCCGCTCTGCCCGAGCCGCCGCCCGACCGCGACCGCGGCATCGGCGGCCCGCGCCGGATCGCGATCGTGGGCAAGCCCAACGTCGGCAAGTCCTCGCTGCTCAACCGGCTCGCGGGGGAGGAGCGCGTCGTCGTCGACAACGTCGCCGGCACCACCGTCGACCCCGTCGACGAGCTGATCGAGCTCGGTGGGCGCCAGTGGCGCTTCATCGACACCGCGGGCATCCGCAAACGGGTCAAGGAGGCCTCGGGCCACGAGTACTACGCCTCGCTGCGTACGACGACCGCCATCGACCGCGCCGAGGTGGCCGTGCTGGTCGTCGACGGCGGCGAGACGCTGTCGGAGCAGGACATCCGGATCATCCAGACCATCCGCGAGGCCGGGCGTGCGCTCGTCATCGCGTTCAACAAGTGGGACCTGGTCGATGAGGAGCGCCGCTACTACCTCGACCGCGAGATCGAGCGCGACCTGGTGCAGGTGCAGTGGGCACCGAAGATCAACATCACCGCACGCACCGGCTGGCACGTCGACCGGCTGGTGCCGGCCATCGACAAGGCCCTCGAGGGCTGGGAGACCCGGATCGGGACCGGGACGCTCAACGCGTTCCTCGGCCGGCTCGTCGCCGAGCACCCGCACCCGGTGCGCAGCGGCAAGCAACCCAAGATCCTCTTCGGCACCCAGGCCTCGACCGCGCCGCCGATGTTCAT
>JBAZRQ010000485.1:0-2954 GCA_041662925.1 Nocardioides sp.
GTCGAGCAGCTCCTGCGGCGGCGCCGCCTCGACGTCGCGCCACGCAGGCACCACGATCGTGTGCGAGCGGCGCAGCCCGGCGTACGACGTGTCCGGCACGGCCGTGTAGCCGTCGATGCTCGCCGGGCCGACGGCGACGGTGCGCAGCCGGTACCACCCGTCGACCCCCGCCAGCGAGGCCCGGTCGACCCCGAACACCTCGTGGGCGATCGCGAGCTCGAAGAGCATCCCGTCGTGGGGGACCACCAGCGCGACGTCCATGCCGCCCATTGTGCTCCGAGATGTCTCAAAGTGATTGGGAGACGTCATTTAGGACACTGGTGGGCCGACGGCGTCGACGACAGGCTGGTCGGCATGCGAATCCTCGTGCTGGGCGCCGCCGGTCACACCGGCCGCTTCGTGGTCGACGACCTGGTGGGCCGCGGCCTGCGCGTCACCGCGGCCGGCCGGTACCGCGGCACCGACCGCCTGGCGACGGCCCGCGCGACCGTTCCCTACGAGACCGTGACGCTTCCCGATCCCGACCGTCTCGCCGAGCTCCTCGCTGCCGCCGACGTGGTGGTCAACTGTGCCGGCCCGTTCGCCGACACTGCCCTGGACGTGGTCCGGGCCGCGACCCGGGCGGGCGTCGCCTACCTCGACGTCAACGCCGAGCAGGCGGTGACCCGCAGCATCTTCGAGGCGTTCCGCGACGAGCCGCCGGCCGCCCTCGTCGTCCCCAGCGTGGCGTTCTTCGGGGCTCTCGGCGACCTCGTCGCCACGGCCGCGGCCGGCGACTGGTCGTCGGTGGAGTCCGCCGAGATCGTGATCGGCCTCGACAGCTGGCACCCCACCAACGGGACCCGGAAGACGGGCGCCCGCAACAGCGGTCGGCGACTCACGTTCGCCGACGGCCGGCTGCAGCCGGCCACCGACCCGCGACCGGCCGGCTCCTGGGACTTCGGCGAGCCGCTCGGCGTGCTCGACGTCGTCGAGACGTCCACCGCCGACCAGGTCACGGTGTCCAGCCACCTGGCCACGACCGCCGTACGCGTCCGGATGAACGCCCGCCCCCTGGCCGACCTGAGCGATCCGGACACCCCCGCCCCGGTGCTCGGCCCCGACGGCCGGTCGGCCCAGCTGTTCACGGTGGCCGCGACGGTCACGCGGGACGGGCAGCAGCGCTCGTTCGCGGTCTCCGGCCACGACATCTACGCGATCACCGCGCCCATCGTGGGGCAGGCCGTCGAGCTGCTGGCCGGCCATCCCCGCGCCGGCGTCCACGCCCTCGCGGGGCTCGTTGACGCCGAGGCGTTCCTCCGCCGTCTGGCGCCGTACGGCGTGCAGGTGCGCTCACCACTCGCTACAGCGGGAACCCGATCAGCCACGTGCCATAGACCGCAGCAAGGCAGGCCGTGACGATCCAGACCTTGGAGCGTGTGGAGATGGCTGCGAGGACGGACCAGAGCACGGGAAGCAGGAACCAGCCCGGGCCGGAGGCCCAGAACAGGGCGGTGCTCAGCCACGCCGCGAGGAGCCCGGCGACGATGCGTAGGACCACCGGGCCACGGACGAACGTGTCGATGACGCCCAGCCACATCACCAGCATGAACAGGCCCGCGGCGATCACCACAGGGATGTAGGCAAGCCAGGGCGTCAGGCCGAGGCCGGCGAGCGCGATCAGTGCGAGCGGCAGTGCCAGAGCCCCGGAAGGTGTGAGCCCGACGGGTCTGGTCGCGTCCTGGTGCGGTGCTTCCGGGGGTGCTGGGTATGTGCCCACGGACTCCACCTTGCCAGGTCCTGGCCAGAGGCCAGCCCGACAGTACGACGAGCCGCTGGGTGGCCCTGGTCATCGCGACGTAGCGGTCGACGGTCCCCTCGATGCCGTCGCCGAACGTCTCCGGGTCGAGCAGCACGACCAGGTCGAACTCCAGGCCCTTCGAGAGCTCGGGGGTCAGCGACCGGACGCGGGGCGTCGCCGGCACCCCGCCCTCCTCGACACCGTCCACGGCGATGACGCACGCGGTGCCTTCGGCATGCTCGTCGAGCCAGGCGTCGAGGATCGAGCGCAGGTCCGAGCGCGAGCCGTGCAGGACGGGGACGCCGGTGCTGCGGACGGACGTCGGCACGTTGGCGTCGGGCAGCACGGACCGGATCACCGGCTCGGCCTCCGTCATCACCTCCGTCGGCGTGCGGTAGTTGATGCTCAGCGACGCCAGGTCGACCCGGTCGAGCCCGATCCGCTCGAGCCGCTCCTGCCAGGTCTCCGTGAACCCGTGCCTGGCCTGCGCCCGGTCGCCGACGATCGTGAAGCTCCGCGACGGGCAGCGCAGCAGCAGCATCTGCCACTCCGCGTCGGTCAGCTCCTGCGCCTCGTCGACGACGATGTGGGCGAACGGCCCGGCGAGCTGGTCCGGGTCGGCGGTGGCGAGTGCCGCCTCGTCGATGATCACGCTCTGCGCGTCCGAGACACGCAGCATCGACATCACCTGCATCTCGGAGTCGTCGGTCGCGACCAGGTGGTCGACCACCCGCTCCATCTCCTCGCGCTCGGCGGCGATGGCGGCCGCGTGGCGCCGCCGGCGTACGGACGCCTGCGGATCGCCGAGCCGCTGCCTCGCGGCGTCGAGCAGCGGCAGGTCGGACAGCGTCCAGGCCTGGGGGTGCGCCCGTTGGAGGGCCCGGACCTCGTCGGGGGTGAGCCAGGGCGCGCACCGGCGCAGGTAGGCAGGCACCTCCCAGAGGTCACCGACCAGGTCGTCCGCCTCGAGGATCGGCCACGCCCGGTTGAAGGCGTCGACCAGCTCGTCGTTGCGGGCGAGCCCCCGGCGCAGCAGCTCCGGGGGTACGTCGCCGTCGTCGGAGTCGAGCTTGTCGGTGAGGATCGTGAGCAGCTCGTCCCAGACCTGGTCGCGTGCCTCGTTGTGGGGGGTTCCGGGCGCGGGAGCCTCGAACGCCTCGGCCCAGTCGGCGGA
>JBAZRQ010000486.1:0-2953 GCA_041662925.1 Nocardioides sp.
TACGTCGAGCACCTGGAAGCCCGCCACCTCGTCGCCCTCGACCAGGCCGCGCGACACGGCGTACGACGGGACGGGGGGCATCTTCGCCAGCAGCTTGGGCAGCAGCCCCGGCCCGATCACCGGGATCGCGGTCTCGATCGCCTCGGCGTCCTTGGCGCCGCACCACAGCGGCAGGCCCATCGCCTCGCAGACCGCGCGGCTGGAGCCGAAGTGGTCGGGGTGGGCGTGGGTCACGGCGTGGGCGCTGATGCGGTGGCCGGAGAGCTGCCTCAGCAGGCGCCGGCGCGCGCCGGGGGTGCCTGCGTCGACGAGGACATCGCCGACCAGGTAACAGTTGACCATATGGGGCGGGCGCCCCCCCAGGAGGTGTACTCCAGGCGCGATCTCACGCACGCGCGCATCATATGTGGGAAAGCGAGCCCTTTACCTGCGACATGACCGAGACCAGCTCGTCGACCGCGTCGCTCCAGGAGCGTTCCAGGGCCAGCTCCCGGCCGCGGGCACCGAGCAGCCCGCGGTGGCGGTCGGCCGCGACGGCCTCGACGGCCCGCCGGAACCCCACCTCGCCGGGTTCGTGGAGGAGACCGGTCTCCAGGTGGCGGACGACGTCGGTCGCACCACCCGAGCGGGGTGCGACGACGGGGACGCCGCTGGCGGCGGCCTCGCGCAGCGCGTGGCTGCAGGTCTCGTGCTCGCCGGGGTGCACCAGCATGTCGAGCGAGGGCAGGGCGACCGTGAGGTCGCCGGTCGAGAGCGTCCCGGTGAACTTGGCGTCGGGCAGCCGCTCCTCGAGCCAGCCGCGCTGCGGGCCGTCGCCGATGATGACCGGCCGGATGCCGGGCACCGACGCCAGCGACGCCAGACGTCGTACGCCGTGTCGCTTGTGCAGGCTGCCGACGTAGCCGACCACCACCAGCGGCACCGTGCGCGAGCGGGCGCGGGACCAGGAGCCGTGCAGCCAGTCGTCGCGCAGGGCGGGGGTGAAGGCCGCGGTGTCGACACCGGGCCGCCAGAGTCCGGCCTCGACGCCGAAGTCGGCGGCGCGGTCGACCATCCAGGTGGAGGTGACCAGGACCCGGTCGGCACGGGCGGCCACCTTGGCGCGCCAGTAGTCCGAGGTCAGGTCGAGGACCGCCGACTGCTCGACCACGAGCGAGGCGAGTCCGGCGCGCTGAGCATGCTTCAGCGCCTTGCGACCGAGCGATCCGGGCGAGGTGACGTGGACCAGGTCCGGAGCGAAGTCGTCGAGCGCGGCGCGCACCTGCGCGCCCACCGGCTCCAGCGGGCGGACCCTCACCACGTCACTGCCGCGGTAGGTGGTCAGGCCGGGAGCCGGGGCGATGATCCGGACCGAGTGCCCGGTGTCGACGAGCCGGTCGGCCACGGCCTTGAGCGTGGTCGTGGTGCCGTCGACGGCGGGGTAGAACTTCTCGGTCACAAGAGCGATCCGCATGACCCCCACCGTGACCGGCCGGTGCGTCCGGTCTCCGTCCCTGAGATGACACTGGCGTGAACATCGGCGGTGTGGCCCCTTTCACAATGCCGAGGGTTTGTGCAGACTCGGGCCCGACTCTCCACGGAGGTGGGCATGACGACTGGCGTGCACGGGCCGACCCGGGCCCGGATCGACGAGAAGACCCTGCGTCCGGACCGGTGGTGGCTCTCACCGCTCGCCACGTTCGTGGTGTTCTCCGGCTTCGTCGTCTTCGCCACGGTGCGGGCGTTCATGGGCACCGACTACTACGCGTCGCCCTACCTCTCGCCGTTCTACTCGCCGTGCCTCGGCGACTGCGTCGACGGCGCGTCCGACTTCGGGCAGCCGTTCCAGGCGTGGCCCCTCTCGGCGGCGCTGCTCATCTTGGTGTTCCCGCTCGGGTTCCGGATGACCTGCTACTACTACCGCAAGGCCTACTACCGCGCCTTCTGGCTGTCGCCGCCGGCCTGCGCCGTCGCCGAGCCCAAGACCAAGTACACCGGCGAGACCCGCTTCCCGCTGCTGATCCAGAACGCCCACCGCTACTTCTGGTACGCCGCGATCCTGGTCGGCCTGATCCTGACCTACGACGTGGTGCTGGCCTTCCGCAACGAGGACCACGAGTGGGGCCACATGGGCCTCGGCACCTTGCTGATGCTGGCCAACGTGATCCTGATCTGGCTCTACACGTTGTCGTGCCACTCGTGCCGGCACACCGTCGGCGGCCGGCTGCGCCACTTCTCCAAGCACCCCGTGCGCTACCGGCTCTGGACCTGGGTCTCGAAGCTCAACGTCAACCACGGCCGCTACGCCTGGTACTCCCTGTTCTCCGTGGCGGTCGTCGACTTCTACATCTACCTGCTCGCCACCGGCACCATCGACGACGTGAGGTTCTTCTAGATGAGCAGCGCTGACCGGCACCCGATGACGGGCAACGAGATGTCGGGGTCCGCCGCGGGCGGCATGGAGCGCCACCAGTACGACGTGGTCGTGGTGGGTGCCGGCGGCGCCGGCCTGCGCGCGGCGATCGCGGCGCAGGACGCCGGCGCCCGTACGGCGATCGTGTGCAAGTCGCTGCTCGGCAAGGCCCACACGGTGATGGCCGAGGGTGGCATCGCGGCCTCGATGGGCAACGTCTACCCGGAGGACAACTGGGAGGTGCACTTCCGCGACACCATGCGTGGCGGGAAGATGCTCAACAACTGGCGGATGGCCCAGCTGCACGCCCAGGAGGCGCCCGAGCGGGTGATGGAGCTCGAGGACTGGGGTGCGCTGTTCGACCGCACCGACGACGGGCTGATCTCGCAGCGCGACTTCGGCGGCCACAAGTACGCCCGCCTCGCGCACGTCGGCGACCGCACGGGTCTCGAGATGATCCGCACCCTGCAGCAGCGGGCGGTGGCGCTCGGGATCGACGTGTTCATGGAGTGCACGATCACCGACCTGATGAAGGATCGCCAGGAAGACGGGCAGGGCAAG
>JBAZRQ010000487.1:0-2951 GCA_041662925.1 Nocardioides sp.
ACCCACGGGCTGGGCTACACGCTGCGACGTACGGCGTCCGGGCACACCTGGGAGACCGGGTTGGGCTACTTTCTGTCCCGGCGGAGCCTGGTGCACCAGTGGCACGGGTTCCGGCCCAGCCAGCTGCTCGAGCACGACGCGTGGGAGGCGCCGCGATGACCGGACAACCGCGGGTGCGGCGCAACGACTGGGGCACGCTGACCCCGCCCGAGCTCGGCGCGTGGACGCCGACGCTGTCGGTGAGCGTCGTGATCCCGGCGTACGACGCCGGACGGCTGCTGCCCACCGTGCTCGCAGGGCTGGCCGCGCAGACCTACCCCGCCCACCTGCTCGAGGTCGTCGTGGCCGACGACGGGCCGGGGCGGCTCGAGCTGCCTGAGGTACGCCCGGAGCGGACCCGGATCGTGCCGGTGACCGAGGGGTGGGGCCGCGCCAACGCCTGCCACACCGGCGCCCTGGCCAGCGACGGTGACGTCGTGCACTGGCTGGACGCCGACATGCTCGTCGAGCGCGACCAGGTCGAGGCCCAGCTGCGCTGGCACCACCTGCTCGACTATGCGGTCGTGCTCGGCCACAAGTGGTTCGTCGACCCGGCCACGGTGCTCGCCGCCACGCCGTCGGAGGTGCGCGCGGCGGTTGCCGAGGGCCGCACCGAGACCTACTTCGAGGGCCAGGAGTGGCTGCCCCACGACTGGGTGGAGCAGGTCCACCAGCGCACCGACGACCTGCGGGCTGCTGGGCCCAGGGCCCAGCGCGCGCACGTCGGGGCGACCGGGTCGCTGCACCGCACGCTGTACGACGAGTCCGGCGGGATGGGCACCATGCTCAAGCTCGGCGAGGACATCGACCTCGGCTACCGGCTCGCCGAGGTGGGCGCGGTGTTCGTGCCGGACCGCGCCGCCCGCAGCTGGCACCTCGGCTTCACCCACGTGATGGAGCAACGCGAGAAGGTCAACGACCACAACGACCCCTACCTCTGCGACCGGGTGCCCGACATGCGGCCCAAGCGCCGCCTCGGGCGGCTCTACTCCGTGCCGTACGTCGAGGTCGTGCTCGACGTGCGCGGCGAGACCGACCACCACCGCGTCGTCACCACCGTCGACGCGGTGCTGGCCTCCACGCTCTCCGACCTGTCCGTGACGCTGCTCGGCGACTGGTCGACGCTGGACGACGAGCGCCGCTCGCCGCTGGCCGACCCGCGGCTGCCCGAGCGGCTGGTCCAGGCCGCCTATCGAGGTGACCCGAGGGTGCGCCTGCTCGAGGAGCTCCCCGTTGGCCGATGCGGGGCGATGTTCCGCCTGACCCTGGCCGATGCGGCGTGGTGCCCGCTGCCGGACGCGCTGGCGGCGCTGGTCATGCACCTGGAGCGCACCCACCACGGGCTGCGCCTGGTGCTGCACCCCGACGGCACGTCGGCGCGGCTCGAGCGCACCGCCGCCGTACAGCGCGCCCGCCGCGTCGCCGCACCCGACGAGGACCTCGACACCGTGATCGACGAGGTCTACGGCACCTGGTGGGTCGAGGGTGGCGAGGCGGGCTTCGTCGCCTCGGACGGCTACGTCACGCCGCGGCCGCGCAACACCGGAGGCCCGCGGCTGAGCGTCGACGAGGCGTGGGAGCTGGTCGCCCCCACGGCGTCGGCACGGCCGGCCGCGAAGCCGAAGAAGCAGGCCCCACGCCCGGCGCCCGCGGCCGAGCCGACACCCGAGACGACACCCGAGACGGGGCCTGCGGCTCCTGCCCCCGGTCTGCTGGGCAGGCTCGGGTCGCGGCTGCGCGGCGAGCCGTAGGCTGTCGCCCATGTCGACCACCCCCCAGATCTCGCCGGCAGAGACCCTGCCCGCCAAACGGCGCGTGGTCTTCGTCGTCGGCTCCGGCCGCAGCGGCACCAGCACGATGAGCGGAGCCCTGCAGACGCTGGGGATGCACGTCCCGCAGCCCGAGGTCGCGGCCGACGAGACCAACCCGAAGGGCTTCGGCGAGCCGCAGTGGGTCGTCGACTTCCACGACGAGCTGCTCCGGCGCTGCAACGTCCAGGTCTCCGACTCGCGGCCGCAGGCATGGTTCGAGGCCGGCAAGCTGGCCAACCTCGAGCCGCTGCGCGCGCGGCTGCACGGCTGGCTGGAGTCACAGTTCGCCGAAGGCGGACCCGAGCTGGTCGTCAAGGACCCGCGGCTCGCATGGTTCATGGGGCTGTGGCGCTCGGCGGCGATGCGCTGCGACGCGACCCCGGCCTACGTCACCATGCTGCGCCCGGTCACCGAGGTGGTCGGCAGCAAGCAGAAGTACTACGCGTCCAAGTTCGGCGAGGTCAACCGCACCGCCGCGTGGGTCAACATGATGCTCCACACCGAGCGCGCCACCCGCGGGTCGGCGCGGGCCTTCGTCCGCTACCACGACCTGCTCACCGACTGGACGGTCCCGGTGTTCGGGGTCGGCCAGGCCTTCGACCTCGACGCGGTCAAGTCGGCCTCGGCCAACGACATCCGCGCGGTGCACGCGTTCATCGACCCGTCCCTGCGCCGGGTCCAGCTCACCTGGGACGACGTCGAGGTGCCCCCGCGGCTGCGCGAGATCGCCGAGGAGTCCTGGCAGCACCTCGACCGGCTGGCCGACGACGGCGGCGACAACCCCGACACCCATGCCGCGCTCGACGAGCTGCGCGCCGCCTACGCCGACCTCTACGACGAGGCCGAGGCGATCGCCCAGTCCACCGCGCTCGCCGCCCACCGCGACGGCCTGGCCCAGCAGCCGATCCCCGCTGCCGTCGTACGCCGCAGCACCGACCGGATCCCCCACGGCGTACGCGCCATGGTCCCGGCCAGCGCCCGCCGCGGGCTCCGCAAGGCCCTCGGCCGTTCGCGATGATGAGGCAGGTCGAATGAGGGAGGCCGACATCCCTTGTGCCGAAGGGATCCCGGAGTACGACGTGCACTGGGCGTGGCAGGAGC
>JBAZRQ010000488.1:0-2949 GCA_041662925.1 Nocardioides sp.
GTTGGTGCCGATCCGGGGCCGCACCGCGAAGTCGGCGTACGACGCCCGGAGCGAGGCCAGCTCGGCGTCGGTGAGGTGGCTGACCCAGATGGTGGGCGACCAGCGCTCGCCGAGGGTGTCCAGGCCCGCGGCGACGACGTCGTTCATCAGCCGGCTGACCTCGGACAGGTGGGAGCCCTGGGCCAACGGCAGGTGCAGCGCGATCCCCTCGACCCGGGCGCGCGGGTGGTCGGCGAGGGCGCGGGCGGCGGCCCACAGCTCGCGCGCGGACAGGCCGTGGCGCTGCATGGACGTCATCCGCTCGAGCACCACCCGGGCGTCGGGCTGACGGGCCAGCAGGTGCTCGAGGTCGCTGACCCGGCTGACGGTGTGGATCAGGCGGTCGGAGAGGTCCGGGTCGACCTCCAGCGCGGCGCCGAACGGTCGGTAGGGGGTCAGCACCAGCAGGCTGCCGCCGAAGCGCTGGACCACGTGGCCCAGCTCGTCGTACGTCCCGACCGCGAGCGTGTCGACGCAGAGCCACTCCGCCTTGCGGGCGAGCCGGCCGAGCGTGAATCCATAGCCGTTGCCCTTCGCGACCGGCACCAGGCCCGGGTGCGTCTCCGCCACACGGCGCAGGTGGCTGCGCCAGCGGTCACCGTCCACCGTCAGGGTCAGGCTCATCGGGGGGTCCTGCGTGTCGCGGGCAGGCGGCGGATTTCAGCAGATGCTGAGATCCCCGTCGTTCCGGGGAGTTGCAACCCACCAGAACGACGGGCAAAGGACCAGAACCTCCCCGTCGTACGGCGGTCGCGCCCCGCCATCAACGCCGCCGCATGTAGACGTCGAACGCCTTGTAGAGGGCGCGGTTGAGGGGCAGGTCCCACTCGCCGGCGTACTCGACGGCCTCGCCGCCGGTGCCGACCTTGAACTGGATCAGGCCCACATGGGAGTCGTCGGGGTCGAGGGTGTCGGTGATGCCGCGCAGGTCGTAGACGGCGGCCCCGGCGGCCAGCGCGTCCTGGATCATCGCCCACTGGATCGCGTTGGAGCCGCGGACCTCGCGCTTCTCGGTGGAGGAGGCACCGTAGGAGTACCAGGCGTGGGTGCCGACCCGGATCGAGATGGTCGAGGCGACCAGCTCTCCCTCGTGCCGGGCGGACCAGACCTTGATCCGGTCGGGGCTCTCGGAGCCCAGGGCGTCGAACATCGTCTGGAAGTAGGGCAGCGGGCGGGGCGTGAAGTGGTCGCGCTCCGCGGTGTGGACGTAGAGGTCGTGGAAGGCCTTGAGGTCGGTGCTCGAGGCGCTCGAGGTCACCTCGACGCCCTCCTTGGCGGCCTTCTTGATGTTGCGCCGCCACAGCTGGTTCATGCCCTTGAGCACGTCGTCCTCGGTGCGCGGCGCGCCGTCGGCGTCGTGGAGCGGGATCTGGAAGACGTACTGCGGCTGGCCTGCGGCGAAGCCGCCCTCGGCGACCTGCCGGCGCCAGCCGAGCTCGTCGAGCTGGCAGACGACGCGGGCGCCGACCATGTCGCGCTCGGTGGGCGCCACGTCGTCGAGGCGGCGTACGGCGTCGTCGGCGATGCCCTCCTTGACTTGGGCCGCCGACCAGCGGCGGGTGACGACCGGCGGGCCCATGCGGACGCCGAAGGCGCCCTGCTTCTTCAGGTGCGCGGTCAGCGGGTCGAGCCAGTCGCGGAGCTGTTCGCTCTCCCAGTCGATGACCGGGCCTTCGGGCAGGTAGGCGAGGTAGCGCTTGACCTTGGGCAGCTGGCGGTAGAGCACCAGCGCGGCGCCGACCAGTACGTCGTCGCGGAACCAGCCCAGGGACTCACGGCGCCACTCGCTCTTGACCCGACCCCACGCGGGGGTCTGCAGGAAGCTGGCGGAGGGCTGCTCCTCGAGGAAGGCGAGGTGCTGGGACTCAGGGATCGCTCGGACGCTCAGCACATGCCGAGGCTACAGGCGGTCGCGGAGCCACTCGAAGTCGGCGACGTGCTCCTGCGCGCCGCCGGGGGTCTCGCAGACCACGGGTGCGCCCGCGGCGCGCACGACCGAGGCGAGCAGGTCGGGGTCGATCCGGCCGGACCCGAAGTTGGTGTGCCGGTCGGCCCCGGAGTCGAACTCGTCGCGGCTGTCGTTGCAGTGCACGAGGTCGATCCGGCCGGTGATCGCGAGGACGTCGTCGACGACCGTCTCGAGCGGGTTGCCGCCGGCGTGGGCGTGACAGGTGTCGAGGCAGAACCCGACGTTGTCGAAGCCCTCGGCGCCGGAGATCGCGTCCCACACGCGGGCGATGCGCTCGAGGTGGCGGGCCATGGCGTTGTCACCGCCGGCGGTGTTCTCGATCAGGAGAGGCACCTTGAGGTCGGTGGCCTCGATCGCCTTGCGCCAGTTGTCGAAGCCCTTCTCCAGCACCTCGCCGTCGTCGCCGGCACTGTCGACGTGACCGCCGTGGACGATCAGCCCCTTGGCCCCGATCGAGGCGGCCGCGTCGACGTGCTGCTGGAGCAGCTTGCGGCTGGGGATCCGGATCCGGTTGTTGGTGGTCGCGACGTTGATCAGGTAGGGGGCGTGCACGTAGAGGTCGATGCCCGCCGCCTCGGCGTCCGCCTTGAGGCCCTCCGCGCCGCCGGCGTAGGCGATCTTGGGACCGCGGTAGCTCTGCGGGTCGCCGAGGAAGAACTGCACCAGCGGGGCGTTGCGGGCAGCCGCCTCCGCGAGCGGGTCGGTCTGGTCGACGTGGGCCCCGATGGCGATGGTCGTCATGCGCCCATCGTAGGGAGACCCGCCGACGCTGCTGACCCCCCGCTTACTCGGGGAACTCGAGCCCCGTCGGTACCACCACGGACGGCAGCAGCTCGAGCAGCGAGGCGAGGTCGGCCGGGGTGTCGCCGCTGGTGAGGTCCAGCTGCACCCAGGCGTCGCCCGCCACGACGAGGCCCTGCGGCCCCACCGGGGAGTTGCAG
>JBAZRQ010000489.1:0-2948 GCA_041662925.1 Nocardioides sp.
ACATGCGGGCGATCCTGCTCAGCGGCGGGCTGGCGGTGATCTGCTCCCTGCTCGGGACCCGACTGGCCATCGGCTGGTTCACGAGGCACGGCTTCGGCCAGCCGATCAGGGACGACGGCCCCACGACACACCACGTCAAGCGGGGCACGCCGACCATGGGTGGGCTGGTGATCCTGGTGAGCGCCACTGCGGCCTACCTCGTCGCCACGATGCTGGTCGGCGGTCGGCCCAGCGCCAGCGCCTGGCTGCTCCTGCTCCTGTTCCTCGGCTGCGGAGCCGTCGGGTTCCTCGACGACTTCATCAAGGTCTACAAGCAGCACAATGCTGGCCTGAGCAGCCGAG
Organism: Nocardioides sp.; assembly: GCA_041662925.1. Lineage (GTDB taxonomy): Bacteria > Actinomycetota > Actinomycetes > Propionibacteriales > Nocardioidaceae > Nocardioides. The sequence continues at coordinate 343 of JBAZRQ010000489.1, forward strand.
GCAAGGTGGTCGGCCAGACGGTGGTCGCGCTCGGCTTCGGGGTCCTGGCCACGCAGTTCTTCGCCGACGAGCGAGGTGTCAGACCGGCGTCGCAGTACCTCTCCACCACGCACGACTGGGGGATCAAGCTGCCCCTGGTCGTGACCCTGCTGCTGATCTGGTTCATCGTCACCGCAACATCGAATGCCACCAACCTCACCGATGGCGCCGACGGTCTGCTCGCGGGCGCCTCGGCGATGGTGTTCGGTGCCTACGCCATCGTGAACATCTGGCAGAACAACCAGCTATGCGGCTCCTCGCGACCCACGTTGGTCGAATCCCGGTGCTACCAGGTGCGGGACCCTCTGGACCTTGCGGTCCTCGCTGCAGCCATCGCCACAGCCTGCGTCGGCTTCCTCTGGTGGAACGCCAAACCGGCCCGGATCATCATGGGCGACGTCGGCTCGCTCGCCATCGGAGGTGCGCTGGCCGGCCTGGCGATCATGTCCAGGACCGAGCTCCTGATGGCCGTCATCGCCGGACTGTTCGTGTTCGAGACCGCGTGTGTGCTGCTGCAGATGAGCTACTTCAAGCTCACCAGACGGATCACCGGCACCGGGCGCCGCATCTTCCGGATCGCCCCCATCCACCACCACTTCGAACACGCCGGATGGGACGAGGTCACCGTGGTCATCCGCTTCTGGATCATCGCCGGCCTCTGCGTTGCGGCCGGCCTCGGAGTCTTCTACGCCGACTGGCTCGGCTGACCGCCCGGCTGGATCGAGGTGTGTCCAGCAGATTCGACGGACGAGGGAGGGGAGACACGATGGGCCGCAGGTTGCTCCGGGTCGGGTTCGCTCCCGGACTTCTGCTCCTCGCGCTCACATCAGGCTGCACGCACGAGGACACGCCGTCGGCGCCCGAGGCACAGGCAGCTCCGGGGCAGCTCCGGCATCAGTGGAGGCCGCAGGAGCTTCTGGGTCGCGTGATCACCCTTCGGTTGACGGCGTGGGCGCGCGTCGCAAGCTCTGGTTCTCGGGCTCCGCGGACGGCGAGTTCGCGGCAGGCGATGGCTGTTCTGATGCGGAGGGGACTTACGTCATCGCCCCGACGGGTGAGTTCAGAGCAACTGTCACTCGCCCGGCCTCGAAGTCCTGCCCGGGTGTCCCCCCGGTCGCCAACCTCGAAGCATTGCTGCAGACGCGACGGATCGCCGTCGACGGCGCCGGCAAGCTTCATCTCTACGACGAGGAGGGACGGCAGGTCGGCCTGTACGTGGCGGGACCGTCGATTCACGTCGACTGACGTGGGAGGTCGGTCCTCGGCCCCGGGCGGATGCGGCGCGCCGGCCGTTCGAGTCGTCTCTCGGAGCCGCGACACCCTCTGCGGCGAGAGCGGACGTCCAGGGGCGGCGACAGACTCGTCCTGCCGTTCACCGATCATGAACCCTGTGGAGGACCAGCAGACGCCGCAGTCGGCCGAGGGTGAGGCGAAGGTCGTCACGCTCTGCGGCTCGACCAAGTTCGAGGCCGAGTTCGCGGAGGTCAACCAGCGGCTCACGATGGATGGTTGCGTCGTGATCAGCCTCGGAATGTTCAGCCTCCCCGACCTGCCTGGCTACGACTGGACAGCCGACGGCTCGGACCTGAAGGGGCGGCTCGGCAGCGTGCACTTCCAGAAGATTCGCATGGCTGACGAGGTGTACATCGTGGATCCTGGCGGCTACGTAGGTGAGTCGACCCGACGGGAGATCGCCTACGCGGAGTCGCTCGGCAAGCCGGTTCGCTATCTGAGTCGGGAGCGCTCGGCTCGAACGGGAGATGTTCCCGGAGAGTGAGTCGGACCGGGCCGTCCGCTCATCGGCAGCGCCACGCCGCCACGCGGCACGAACGGACGTTCGCTTACGACGTTGACCGCGTGCGCCCCCCACGGAAGAAGTGAGTCACACCGTAGGAGCCGGATCGATGGGAACGCGGCGATCGGCTCTTGCGTTCGAACGTGTGTTCGACTAGGATACGAGCATGCACTTCATCGACGGGCTCGACCCGGCCGCCACCCTGGCAGCCGTCGAGTCCGTCGTGCACGAACGCCGCAGCCTCGACCTCGACGAGCTCCAGCTCGCCCTGCGCTGGGCCGACCTGCACTCCACCGACCCCCAGAGCGAGCCCGACGCGGTCCCGGTCGCCTACGGCGGGGACCACCTGGTCGCCTACGGCGGCCCCGGCACCCCCCTGGTCCAGGACCTCTGCGCCGCCGAGCTCGCGATCGCCGCGCACCTGCACCCCGCCGCCGCCCGCAGGCTGATCGCCGACGCCCTCGACCTGCGCCACCGCCTGCCCCGCTGCTGGGCGAAGTTCCTCACCCACGGCTGCCCCGGCTGGGTGCTGCGCAAGATCGCCACCCTGACCCGCCACCTCAGCGCCGAAGCGGTCGCCCTGGTCGACGCCGCGCTGGCCGACGCGATCACCACCGAGTCCCCCGGCAGGGTGCTGCGGATCACCGAGGCCAAGATCATCGAGGCCGACACCGCCGCCCACGCCGCCGAGCTCGCCCGCAAACGCCGCGCCCGCCACGTCAGCTTCAGCGCCTCCGACGAATACGGCCTGCGCTACCTCATCGCCCACCTC
>JBAZRQ010000490.1:0-2940 GCA_041662925.1 Nocardioides sp.
CCAGGACGCCACGCTGGCCCGCGCGCTGCACGACCACGCCATCGACCACGCCCTGCTCGCGTGGACCAGCGAACGACGCCTGGTCGGCGTCATGGGCGGCCACAGGCTGGTGCGCGGCGAGCCGACCTACGCCGACGCGGTCCGCCTGGGCGCCGGGCTCGGCCGCACCCACGTCGTCGCCACCGGCGGCGGACCGGGCGCGATGGAGGCCGGCAACCTGGGGGCGCTCCTGGCCCGACACCCGGACGGGGCGCTGGCGGAGGCGGTGGCCCTGCTGGCCACGGCGCCGTCGTACCACCCCTCGGTCGACGCCTGGGTCACGGCTTCCCGCGCGGTGCTCGACCGGTTCGGGGCCGGCTGCGAGAGCCTCAGCATCCCGACCTGGCACTACGGGCACGAGCCGGCCAACCTGTTCGCGACCGCGATCGCGAAGTACTTCCGCAACTCCACGCGCGAGGCGATCCTGCTCGAGGTCTGCGACGCCGGCATCGTGTTCCTGCCCGGGGCCGGGGGCACGGTGCAGGAGATCTTCCAGGACGCCTGCGAGAACTACTACGCCGACGAGTCGTCGGTCGCCCCGATGGTCCTGGTCGGCCGCACCTACTGGACCGACACCGTCCCCGCCTGGCCGCTGCTCGAGCGGCTCGCCCGCGGACGCGCCATGGAGGGCCACGTACACCTGGTCGACACCGTCGACGAGGCGGTTGCCGTCGTCCAGCCCTGACAGTTGGTGACGGGTCAGCCGACGAGTCGCCGCGGCGTACGTCGTGCCGCGACGACGTCGCGGTAGTGCTCGACGAGCGCGTCGTTGACCGAGCGCCACGAGCGGTCGGCGATGCTGCGGCGCGCGGCCAGGCCCATGACCCGCCGGCGCAGCTTGTCGGAGGCCAGGCGATCGACGTAGCCCGCGAGGTCGCGCCCGTCGCCGGGCGCGTAGAGGTAGCCCGCGATCCCGTCCTGGACCACGTCGACCGGTCCACCGGCCCGTGGCGCCACGACGGGCACGCCGGAGGCGAGCGCCTCCTGGGCGGACTGGCAGTAGGTCTCGTGCCGGCCCGTGTGCACGAAGACGTCGAGCGAAGCGTAGGCGCGGCTCAGGTCCTCGCCGTGCAGGACGCCGAGGAAGGCAGCGCCCGGGAGCAGGGTGCGTAACCGCTGCTCCTCGGGGCCGCCACCGACGACCACGAGCGCGTAGCGCGGGTCGTCCGCCAGGTGAGCCAGGAGGTGGAGCTCCTTCTCGGGAGCCAGGCGACCGACGTAGCCCACGAGCAGCCGACCGTCGGGGGCCAGCTGCCGGCGCAGCTCCGGAGAGCGCCACACCGGGTGGAACGCCTGCGCGTCGACGCCGCGCGGCCACAGCGCGGTGCCCGGGACCCCGAGGTCGCGCAGCTGCGTGAGGCTTGCCGAGGACGGCGCCAGGGTCCGGTCGACCTTGGTGTGGATGCGGCGGGTGAGCGCCGCCATCGCCCGCGCGCCCCCGGGTACGTCGTACCGTTCGGCGAAGCCGACCAGATCGGTCTGGTAGATCGCCACGGTCGGGATCCCGAGGTGGAGCGCGGCCTTGGCCGCCTGGTAGCCGAGCGTCGCCGGCGAGGCGATGTGGACGACGTCGGGACGGAACCGCTCCATCACCGACCTCAGCCGACGACGCGTCTCGAGGCCGATCCGGAAGTCCGGGTAGAGCGGCAGGTTGGCGCCGCGCGCGTGGACCACCGGGAACCCGGCGTAGGACTCAGGGCCCGTGGGGGCGACCAGCACGGCGTGGTGCCGTTGGGCGTCGAGGTGCTCGAGCACCCGCCGTACCGAGTTGGTGACGCCGTTGACCTGGGGCAGGAACGACTCCGCGACCACGAGCACGCGGAGCCGGTCGTCGGTGAGGGACTCCGGGTGGGGCAGCGCGATCAGCTCGGCCATGGCAGCGACGCTAGGAGCGCTCCCGCAACACCGGCCGAGCCCCGCGTGGCCGTCGCGTGAACGGCGTCCGTCGGTCGACCGACCGGCTAGCCGGGACCGCTCGCCGGAAGCACGCAGAACTCGTTGCCGGACGGGTCTGTGTAGGAACGCCACGGCAGGGCGCCCCACTCCGTGCGGAGTCGGGCGCCTCCGCGCTCGGCGATGGCTGCCTCGACGCCGTCGGGGTCCTCTCCCGTCTCGAGCCGGACGTCGAGGTGCAGCCGGTTCTTGGGCGCTCCCTTGGGCGCACGCTCCGGCAGCAGCTCGAGGAGCGGTCCACGCATCGACGGGTGGCGCAGCGACCTCGGCGCCAACCCGGGCGCGTCGATCCAGCCGGTCAGCCAGGACCAGAACTCCGCGTCCCGGTCCGGGTCGCCGGACTCCAGCGGGAGCGCCGCGACGGGCCCGGTGTCGGCGTACGACGCTCGCTCCTCCATGACGCAGCAGGGGTTGCCCTCCACATCGGCGAGCACCACCCAGGGCACGTCGCCCTGACCGATGTCGAGGTGTCGTGCGCCCAGCCCCAGCAGCCGCTCGACCTCCTCGGCCTGACGTGAGCCGCCAGTGAGGTCCAGATGAAGCCGCGGCGGGTCGACGGGCGGCTCGGGGACCTGCTGGAAGCACAGGTCGAGCGTCGGTCCGCCCTCGACGGTGAGCCGGGTCTCGTAGATGCCCGGCTCGTCGGTCAGCCGCTCGCCGCCGACCACCGCCTCCCAGAACTGGCCCAGCCGCTGCGGCTCGAGGGCGTCGAAGACGAGGTTCTCCAGGAACATGCGCCCACCGTAAGGCCGGTGCGCCGGCGCTGGGGGGCGGTGCGCTCCGGCGTCATGCCTCCGTGGCGGCCAGCTGACCGCAGGCGCCGTCGATCTCACGGCCACGCGTGTCGCGCACCGTCGTGGAGATGCCCTTGGCCTCGAGCCGGCGCACGAACTCGCGCTCGTCGGCCGGGTCGGACGCGGTCCACTTCGAGCCGGGTGTGGGGTTGAG